>CAIKWU010000253.1 GCA_903831155.1 uncultured Planctomycetaceae bacterium
CGCCGTGTCCAGCGTGGTCAGCCCGCGGCCTCACGGCCGGTCGGCTTTCACTCTCCCCGCACTCGATCGCGAGGATCGGGTGCGATCCGTCTGACGCCGGTCGTGCCGATATGTGCTGAGAACGGCCTCGATGGATCGGGGCCGCGGCATGACGTCCACTGGTAAAAGCCCAACGCCGTGAGGCGTGGGGCGAATCGCCATCAGGCGCCGTGTCCAGCGTGGTCAGCCCGCGGCCTCACGGCCGGTCGGCTTTCACTCTCCCCGCACTCGATCGCGAGGATCGGGTGCGATCCGTCCGACGCCGGTCGTGCCGGTCGTGACGGTGGGATGCCGGGCGACCACAGCATCGGCGACCGGCAGCCGAACGAGCCGATATGTGCTGAGAACGGCCTCGATGGATCGGGGCCGCGTCTCGTCACCCCGGGCGCGCCGCGGCATGAAGCCGACCCCGCCACGCGTCGTGCGGCTGCTGCTGGCGACCGTCGTGGTCGGCGCCCTGGCGACGCCGCCGGCCACGGCCCAGTCGGGCCGTGAGTGGGCCGGAGCCGCCGATGCCGCCCGCGAACCGCTTCGCGTGGCGTCGCAGCCCCCCGCGGCGACCGCCGACGAGCCTGCCGAGGCCGGCCAGACCCGCGACGGGCTGATTCCCACCGGCAACCTCCTGGCCACGATCCGCAACGGCGGCGTGCTCATGATCCCGCTGCTCGGCTGCTCGTTCCTCCTCGCGGTGTTCGGGATCGAGCGGGCGGTGAGCCTGCGGACGGCCCGCGTGGTGCCGCCGCCGTTCGTGCGGCGATTTGTCGAGCAGGTGCAGTCGGGCGGCCTCACGCGGGGCACCGCCCTCGACGCCTGCGAGGAGAACGGCAGCCCCGCGGCCCGTGTGTTCGCCGCGGCGGTTCGCCGCTGGGGGCGGCCCGCCGTCGAGATCGAGCAGGCCGCGATCGATGCGTGCGAGCGGGAACTCAACCACCTCCGCCGCTACCGCCGCGTGTTCAACGGCGTTGCCACGATCGGGCCGATGCTCGGCCTGCTGGGCACGGTCTTCGGCCTGATACAGTCCTTCAACGACGTCGCGTCGGCCGGAGCGATGGGGCGGCCCGACCTTCTCGCCCGCGGCTTCGGCGAGGCGCTGATCACCACGGCGATGGGGCTCCTGGTGGCGATCCCGGCGATGGTGCTGCAGTCGTTCTTCACGGGCCGCATCGACCGGCTGGCGATCCGCCTCGACGCGGTCTGCCAGCAGGTGATCGACGCCATCTCGGAGGAGTCGCTCGCGGGGGCGCGGGCGCTCGGGGAGTCGCGGCGCCGGGCCGCGGGGTGAGCCATGCCGCTGGTGCGCCTCGATGCCGAGGAGGATCCCACGCCGAACCTGGCGCCCATGATCGACGTGATCCTCGTGCTCACGATCTTCTTCATGTGCGCCACGAAGTTCACGAGCGATGAGCGGCGGTTCGACCTCGACCTGCCGAAGGCGGGGGCCGCGGCGACCGCTGCGGAGGGGCGTCCGGAGATCATCGAGGTGGAGGCCTCGGGCGGGGTGCGCTACGCGGGCGAGGCGATCGAGGTGGGGCTGCTCGGGACGCGGCTGACGGCCGCCCGCGAGAGTCGGCCCGACCTGGCCGTGACGATCCGCGGCGAACGCGCGGTGCCCCACGGGCGGATGGCGGAGGTCTACGAGGCCTGCCGGGCGGCGGGCGTGTCGCGGGTGGCGATCGCCGTGCAGTCGCGCACCGAGCAGCGCACGAGGTGACGGGTCCGCGATGAGCACCGCGGCGATCGTCGTGGCCGTGCTGGCCGCCGGAGCGGCGGCGGGGCTCGTCGTCGTCGTGCGGACGCGATGGCTCCAGTCCCGCACGATCGAGAAATGCATCCTGCTGTCGGTCGCGCTGCACGCGGTGATCGCGGTCGTCTGCGGACTGCTGGGCGGGCGGGCGCCGGCTTCGTGGGGGCAGCGGAGCGACGCCCCGCCGTCGATGGTGATCACGCTCGCCGCCGACGTCGGGGGCCAACCGCTCGCCGACACCGCCATCGTGGATGCCGATGCCCCCGAAGGCGGTGTCGTGGAGCCGGATCCGCCTGCCGGCCGTGAGCCCGCCCCGCCGCCGCCACTCGTGCCGGCGGAGCCGCCAGCGGAGGCCGTCGTCGCCGGGCCTCCGGCCGACCACGTGCCGCTGCTCGATGCAGCCGTCGAGCCCGCTGCCGAGGATACGGTTGCGGAGTCGGCCACTGCATCGGATGCCGGCGCCGCGTCCTCGGACCGGGTCGCCCGCGACGCGCCGCCCGCCACCGAGCGGCCGCCGCATCTTCTCCCGGCCACGTATGCCGATCGTGTGGGCGAGCGGCGGGCCGCGGCGGCGCTCGACCGCGGCGGATCGGAGGCCACGGAGGAGGCGGTGCGGGCGGCGCTCCGCTGGCTCGTGGCCGCCCAGACGCCCGATGGCCGCTGGGATGCCGCGCGGCACGGCGCGGGGGTGGAGCGGACGGCGACAGGCGAGCATCGGCCTGGCGCGGGGGGCCGCACCGACCACGGCGTGACGGGGCTGGCCCTCTTGGCGCTGCTCGGCGCCGGCAACACGCACCGCGACGGCCCACACGCGGCGACGGTCGATCGCGGCATCCGCTACCTCGTGGGACGGCAGCGGGCCGACGGCTCGCTCTCCGGTGACGCCGAGTTCTTCGCCGCGCTCTACTGCCACGGCATGGCCACGATCGCGGTGGCCGAGTGCCTGGCGATGACGGGCGACCCTGCGCTGCGGCCGGTGGTCGATCGGGCCGTCGCCCACACGCTCTCGATGCAGCATCCGCACACCGGCGGCTGGAGATACGCGGCGGGCGATCGTGGCGACACGAGCCAGTGCGGCTGGCAGGTGATGGTGCTGGCGACGGCGCGGAACGCCGGCCTCGGTGGCTTCGAGGCGGCGGAAGCGCGGGCCCGGGGCTTCCTCGGCACGGTGGCGGGAGGGGCCGCCGGTGGGCTCGCGGCGTATCGTGCCGGCGAGCGGCCGAGCGTGGCGATGACGGCCGAGGCGCTCTACTGTCGGCTGGTGCTCGGCGCCGGGGCCACCGATCCGGCCACGGCCGAGGCGCTCGCGATGATCGGGTCATCGCCGCCGTCGGCGGGTTCCCCGAACGCGTATGCCTGGTACTACGCGACGCTCGCCTCGTTCCACGCCGGCGGTCCGCAGTGGGAGCGGTGGAACGCCCGGCTGCAGGCGGCGGTGCTGCCGACGCAGCGGCGCGACGGCGGCCCGCTCGACGGCAGCTGGGATCCGGACCCCGTCTGGGGAGCTCATGGCGGACGTGTCTACTCGACGTCGCTCGCGGCGATGACGCTGGAGGTGTATTACCGCCATGCCCCCCTGCACCGGCAGCGGGCCCGGATGGCGGCCGCGGTGCCGGCCGGGGTTGTCGCGAGGCCGTGAACACCGGTCTCGGTGTCGTGGCCGAAGGTTTGACCGGACACCCTGCGGGACTACACTTTGTTGCAGGGAGATCGGCGTCCACGTCCAGTGGTCGCGATGTCCCGTCGGAGACGTGCCGTGCCGCTGTTCGCCATGTTCGGTCTGGGTCCCACGGAGCTGCTGATCGTGGCGGCCGTGGTGTTGCTGCTCTTCGGGACGCGGCTTCCGAAGGTGATGCGGTCACTCGGCGAAGGCATCGTCGAGTTCAAGCGCGGCGTGCAGGGCATCGAAGATACCGGTCCGCGTGAGTCCGGCCGCTCCGACGCGGGCTAGGCCGGAGCCGCCATGTTTGGCCTCGGGCCCCTCGAGATCGTCGTGATCGGTGCGATCGCCGTGATGCTCTACGGCAAGCGTCTGCCGGAGGTTGGCCGAACATTCGGCAAGACCGTGGGCGATCTCCGCCGCCAGTGGCAGGCGCTCTCCCGGGAACTCGAGGTGGCGGCGAACGCTGAATCCACCGCCACGACGAGCCGCCGGCCGGCGTCGCGGAGGATCGCGAGTGAGGAGGCGGCGGGTGCCCGGCTGGTGGAGTCTCCGCGGTTCGAGCCGCCGGAGAGCTGAGTGGGGCCGATCTCCTCGTAGCGGCAGGCTTGTAGCCGGCGGTGCCATGCTCCGGCTCGGGGCGTCGTTCACGCCGCTGGGGTAGGCGGCCGCTCTCGCCGCGGATTCGTCCCGGCCCGTGCCCGATTCGTCCCTACCCATGCCCGATTCGTCCCTACCCATGCCCGATTCGTCACATTTCGGGTTCTGTGGCTTCTGGGCGAGTGCTGTGGCTGTAGAACCGTCCGCGTTCGTGCCGGTTTTTGATCCCCGCCAAAGGAGTTTGCTCGTGCTGCCCTTCGCCCGTCTGTCCCGCTTCGTCTTCACATGTGGCATGGTGGCCCTGCTTGGTTCGCTGGCGGTCCCTGCTCACGCCCAAGTCGCCCTCGACTGGGTGACGGTGGGCGATCCGGGAAACATGGCTGACACCACCGGGAGCCCAAACCCTGCCGGTGCCGTGGCCGACTCATTTCAGATCATGAAGTACGAGTTCACGAACGACCAATACACGCAGTTCCTGAACTCCGTGGCCGCGACCGACACCTACTCGCTCTACAACACGAACATGGGCAGCGATGCCCGTGGTGGCATCACGCAAAGCGGCTCGTCGGGGTCATACACATACGCAGTCAGGTCGAACATGGGCGATAAGCCGGTGAACTACGTGAGTTGGTTTGATGCGGCACGGGTTTCCAACTGGCTGATGAACGGAGGGACGAGTTCGTCGAGCACGGAGACGGGGGCGTACACACTCGGCGGAGCGACGAGCGGGGACGCCGTGGCGGTGAACCCCGGTGCGACGTTCTACATCCCGACGGAAGACCAGTGGTACAAGGCGGC
>CAIKWU010000254.1 GCA_903831155.1 uncultured Planctomycetaceae bacterium
GCCTCGCGAACCGCCGCCGCCCCCTGCGGGTGAGCCGCCGGGAACCATCCGCGCCGTCAGGAGCGACATCCTCGGCGATGGCATGACGGACGATGAACAGGTGGGAGGTGAGCGCGGCCATGATGCCCCGGATTGTGGCGGTCGCCGCGGCGGTGAACAAGCGACCGCCCTAGGCCCTCCTCCAGATTTCGTCCCAGTCGAGCCCCGACGCCGCGACGGCGGCCTCCGCCTCGCCCCGCCACCGAGCCGCATCAACCGGATATCCGGCGGTCGGAGCGAGGCCCGCCACGCGGTCGCACCACCAGGCGTTGAAGGCCGCCATCGACAGTTCGCGGACATACTTCGCGGTCATGCTGGCGAGGGCCACAGGCAGCCGCGACTCGCCGCGCACCGCGAACTCGATCCGGCACGGCGGGTCGCCGATCCGGTAGGCCGACCACTCGGGCGTTTCGGAGATGACCTGCACGAGTGGCGCCACGAACGACCGCGACACGAGGGCCGCGTAGCGGCGGCGGCCCCCGTGGCGATCGCACCAGACGACGCGCTCGCCCTCCGCGGACAACACGAGCGGTGCGGCGAGGTCGAGCGTGATCCTGGAGAGGATGTCGCTCTTGTTCAGGCCGCAGGCCAGCAGGCCGTTGAACTCGCGGGGCTGCACGAGCCGGCAGCGGATGCCGCGGAGCCGGAGGCCCTGGGCCGCGAGAGCCGCCGTGGCGTGGTCGGCTTCGGCCTGGCAGGCGGCTTCCGCGTTCTCGCGGGGCAGCCGCAGCCGCTCCGCCGCCGGCATCCACTCGGCCACGGCGGCCTCCGTCGCGCCGAGCGCCGCGAGCAGGGCATTCCAGCCCGCCGGTGCCCCGCCGCAGCATGCCACGCCCGCCAGGGCGCCACGCTCGAGGGCTGCGAACCCGTCGCCACCGCGGAAGATCCGCTTCGAGTCGCCCCACAGCCCGGCGATGTCGGCCGCCGCCGTCGCGAACGCGGCTTCCACGTCATCCGGTCGGGCAACGGCCTCCCATGCGGTGGCCGCCACCACGAGCGGCCCCAGGTTCGGGCCGTAGCCCGCCTCGTCGGTGCCCACGACGAGGGTCATGGGCCGGCCCCGCCGGCGGGCCACTGCCGGCAGTACTCGTAGACCGCGATCGCCGCCGACGTCGCGGCGTTGAGGCTGTGCGGCATCCCGGCCATCGGGATCTCCGCGACGCGGTCGAGGCGATCAAGTTCCGCCTGCTCGAGCCCCGTCCGCTCGTTGCCGATCACGAGCACGGTCCGCGCCGCGAAGGCGAAGCTGAACAGGCTCTCCGACCGGGTGGCCTGCTCGAGGCCCACGATCTCGTAGCCCTCGCCCTTCAGCCGGTCGAGCACCGGCGGCAGGCTGCGGTGCACCGCCACCTCGACCGATTCGGCGCCGTCGCGGGCGATCCGGCCGTGGATCCCGGCGGCCCCGCAGGCGATCACCTTCGCGATGCCGAAGCAGCCGCAGGTGCGTACGATGTGCGAAAGGTTCACGTGGCTCCGCATCGCGGCGCAGGCCACGATCAGCTGGCGGCGGTCCGCGAGAACGTCCGGGGGCTTGTGACGAATGTGCTCGAACCGGGGCATGACCTTGAGCCTTCGGGGCGCGGGGCCGACACGGGGATTGTGCGGCAGGCGTGCCGCCGTGGGAATGCTCGTCGCGGCGGCCACGGCCTGGATCACTCCGGCGCAGGGGATCGCTCCGGCGCAGGGGGCCGATGCGGCGGTGAGCGTCGCGCTCGTCGACCACGCAGGCCTCATGCGGGAGGTGGCCCGGCACCGCGGAAAGGTCGTGGTGCTCGACTGCTGGAGCACCTCCTGTCCGCCCTGCGTGCAGGAGTTCCCCGGCCTCGTGCGGCTGGCCGCGGCGCATCCCGACGACGTCGTCTGCCTCTCCCTCGCGCTCGACTACGACGGGGTCGGCACGCCCGAGGACCTGGTGCCGCCGGTCCGCGAGTTTCTGGAACGGGTCGGCGCCGGCAACGTGATCATCATGCTCGCCGCCGAGGAGGCCGACGCGATGTACCGGAAGCTCGACCTCGCGAGCGTTCCGGCGGTCTGCATCTGGCGGGCCGATGGCGCGCTCGCCGTGCGGTACGACGACGACCACGCGGCGCAGTCGCTCGGGCGGCCGTTCACCTACGACGACGTCACGGCGACGGTGGCCGGCCTGCTCGCAGCGCCTCGTTGAGCGGCGGCTTTGGGCGGCGTTAGACTAGCCCTCATGCCAACGCCATCCCGCAGCGACACCGTCCGCAACCCGCTCGTGGCCGGCCGCGAGACGATCGAGTCGATCGTCGTCGCCTTCACGCTCGCCCTGCTCTTTCGGGCGTTCGAGGCCGAGGCCTTCGTGATCCCCACCGGCTCGATGGCCCCCACCCTGATGGGCCGGCACAAGGACCTCGACTGCCCGGCGTGCGGGGCCACGTTCCGGGTCGGCGCCAGCCAGGAGTGGGACGAGGCCGCCGGCCGCGTGCGGCCCGACCGGATCGTGCCCGAGGCGACCTGCTTCAACTGCGGCCACGCAACACCCCTGGCCCTGCAGCCCGGCCGGCCCGATCCACGGTATCCGTCGTTCAACGGCGACCGCATCCTCGTCGACAAGTTCGCCTACGACTTCCGCCCGCCCGAACGCTGGGACGTCACCGTCTTCAAGTACCCCGAGGAGGCGAAGACGAACTACATCAAGCGGCTCGTCGGGCTGCCCGGCGAGACCGTGTTCATCGCCGGAGGCGACATCTGGACCGCCGCCGCTGGCGGGGAGCCGGCGATCGCCCGCAAGCCGCCGCGGACCATGCTCGCGATGCTGCAGTGCGTGCACGACGCGGCCCGCGTGCCCGAGGAACTCGTGCGGGCCGGATGGCCGACCGCGTGGGCCGACTGGTCGGCCGACGCGGCGGCGGCATGCCGCTGGTCCACGAACGACGATGGCCGGTCCTTCGCCGCGTCGTGCCCCGCCGGATCATCGGCCGAGCTTCGCTTCCGGCACCTGCTGCCCTCCGCGGAGGACTGGCGGGCCGTCCGTGCCGGCGGCCGGCCCGAACCTCCCGAGCCGACGCCGATCGTCGACTCGCAGTCCTACAACACCATGCCCACCCGGCTCCATCCGGTCGGCGACCTCGCAGTTGAGATGCTCCTCGAGAATCGGGGAGACGGTGGCACGCTGGAAATCGATCTCGTGGAGGCCGGCACCCGGCACGCGCTCTCCATCGACCTCGCCGACGGCAGCGCGAGGCTCGAGGTGCCCGGGGGGAACGGCGTGACGGCCCGCACCACGATCCGTGGCCGCGGCTCCTGGCGGCTCTGCTTCGCCAACGTGGACGACGAACTGTCGCTGTTCGTCGATGGGCGGCGCGTGGCGTTCGACGCGGCGACGTCGTGGCGCCGGCCGATGCCGACCGTGGCGGCCACACCCGCCCTGGCGGCCGCCCCGCCTGGTTCCCGCGAGCCGAGCGACCTCGCCCCCGCGGGCGTGCGGGTCACGGGGGGCGATGTCCGGCTCGCCGACCTGCGGGTGCTCCGCGACGTCTACTACATCCCGATGGTCGACGTGGCCCGCGACGGCCGGCCGATCGAGGAGGACGTGCTCGAGTTCCCGCTCGGCGACGGCGAGTATTTCATGCTCGGCGACAACTCGGCCGCCAGCAAGGACAGCCGCCTCTGGCTCGACGGCCACCACGTCGACCGCCGGCTCCTGATCGGCAAGGCGCTCGTCGTCTTCTGGCCCCATGCCGTGCCCGCCTCGTGGGGCGTTCCATTGCGGTTTCGGGGCTGGGATTTGCGGTTGCCCTCGTGGCCCAACTTCGGGAGGATGCGGTTCGTGCGGTAGCGCGGCCCGCAGGCCGCCCGCGCGTCCCGGCGGAGTGGCACGGATGTCGCTTCTGAGCGTCGAAGGGCTCGTCAAGAACTACGGCCGCCGCCGCGTCGTCGACGGCGTCGACTTCCACGTCGAAGCCGGCGAGATCGTCGGCCTCCTCGGCCCCAACGGCGCCGGCAAGACGACGAGCTTCCGCATGACCTGCGGGATCGTGATCCCCGATTCCGGCCGGGTGCTCCTCGACGACGAGGAGATCACCAGCTGGCCGATGTACAAGCGGGCCCGCGACGGCGGCATGGGCTACCTCGCCCAGGAACAGAGCGTGTTCCGCAAGCTCACCGTCGAGCAGAACCTGCTGGCGATCATGGAGCTCATCGGCATGGGGCCGAAGGCACGGCGGAAGCGGTGCGAGGATCTCCTCGAGCAGTTCGACATCGTGAAGATCCGCCGCTCGAAGTCGCACTACATCTCGGGGGGCGAGAAGCGGCGGCTCGAGATCGCCCGCTGCCTGATCACCGAGCCGCGGATCATCCTCCTCGACGAGCCCTTCACCGGCATCGACCCCGTCACGATCCACTCGATCCAGAAGATCATCCGCGGTCTCCGCGACGACGGAATCTCGATCCTGATCACCGACCACCGTGAGCGGGAGACGCTGGCGATCACCGATCGCAGCTACGTGATCCGGGCCGGCAAGGTGCTCTGCCACGGCACGGCCGACGAGGTCCTCAACCATCCCGACGCCAAGAAGTACTACTTCGGCGAGAGCCACGGCGTGACGGCGGCCTGACGGGGACGGTGGCGCGTGCGAAACCGCCGCCGGGTAGGATGGGGGTTCCCCCGGGAGGCTTCTGCATGTGCCGCGTCGCGCCGATGGCCCTGATCGCGTCGATCTGTCTTGTTCCCTGGTCCGCCAGTGCCGCCGACACCGCCGTCGCCGACCAGCCGGCTGCGGTGCTCGCGTCGGCCGATGCGGCGGCCCACGTCGGCGAGGAGTGCACCGTCGAGTTCACGGTGGAGGGGGGCCGTCGGCTGCCCGACAAGGAGATCTGCTTCCTCAACTCGTGCAGCGACCACCGCGACGAGCGGAACTTCACCGTGGTGTTCTTCAAGGCCGGCCTCGAGCGCATGAAGGCCGACGGCATCGAGGATCCGGCCGCCCACTTCGAGAAGGCGACGATCCGCGTCCGCGGCATCGTCGAGAAGCGGAACGGACGGCCCCAGGTCGTGGTCGAGGAACCCGGCCAGATCACCCTGGTGAAGAAGGCCGACGATCCCGATCCGCCGACGAGGTGATGCAGGTCACCTGAGTGGGCGGCCCTCGTCGCCGAAGCGACCGGACCTCCGGCCCCGAGACCATGCAGCCATCCCGCCGCTTCACCCTGCCGCCGCCCCCGCGGGGAATGCCCCGCAGGCTCCGCGTCTGGTACGCGGTGGCTGCGGCGGTGGTGTCGGCCGTCGTCGCCGCGACGGCGCCGATGTGCCCGGTGACCGACGGCCAGGGGAGGCCGGCGTGGCGGATCGTGGCGGTGAACGACGGCGACACCGTCACCTGCCTCGACGGCGAGGGGCGGCAGGTGCGGATCAGGCTCCTCCGCATCGATGCCCCGGAACTCGACCAGCCGATGGGCCGCGAGGCCCGGGCAGCCCTCGCCGCCAAACTCGACGGCGGCGTCGTCCGCGTGGCAGGGGCCGCCCGCGACCAGCACGGCCGGCTGCTGGGCACCCTGCACGTGGGCGACCGCGACATCAACCACGAGATGGTGGCCGAGGGCTGGGCGTGGGCGTTCACCGGCTTCGCGGAGGACGACGATCTCGTCGCCGCGGAGTCGGCGGCCCGCCGGCAACACCGCGGTCTCTGGGCCGACCCGCAGCCGATGGCCCCGGGCCGCTGGCGGGAACTCCACCCTCCCCACGCCGCGCCCCGGCCGCACTGATCGCCCGCATTGGGCCACGCCCCTTCCCCGTCTGCGGCCCGCTGGTTTAGCGTCACCTTCCATGGCCGCACCCACCGACATCGTGATCACGGGCATCGGCGTCGTCAGTCCGGTCGGCGTGGGGCGGCAGGCGTTCTGGGAGGCGGTCGCCTCCGGGGCCGGCGGCATCCGTCCGATCACGGGCTTCGACGCGTCCGGGCTCGCGGTCCGGTTCGGTGGCCAGATCATCGACTTCGATCCGAAGCTCTGCGTCCGGCCGCGGAAGAGCCTCAAGGTCATGAGCCGCGACATCCAGCTGGGATTCGCGGCGGCCGACCTGGCGGTGGCCGACGCCGCACTCGCCGCGGGAGCGGTCGAGCCGGGCCGGTTCGGCGTGGTCTTCGGCGGCGACATGATCTACGCCGACATCGAGGATCTGGAGAGCACCTATCGGCTGGCGACGGCCGGCGGGGTCTTCGACTATCACCGCTGGGCGGAGGCGATCCAGCAGGAGGTGCATCCGCTCTGGCTCCTCAAGCACCTGCCCAACATGACCGCGTCGCACGTGGCCATCGCGCACGACGCCCGCGGCCCGAACAACTCGATCGTCCTCGGCGACGTGTCGGGCCTGCTCGCCATCGCCGAGGCCGCGAGCGTGATCCGCCGCGGCTGGGCCGACGTGATGATCGCCGGGGGCACGGGCTGCCGGCTCCATCCCACGGCGATGGTGGCGCGGGGCGCGGCCCAGCTCTCGCACCGTGGCGATGACTTCGCGTCGGCCTGCCGGCCGTTCGACCTCCACCGCGACGGGCTCGTCAACGGCGAGGGGGCCGGAGCGGTGATCCTCGAGTCACGGGAACACGCCATGCGGCGGGGGGCGTCGATCATCGGCCGGATCCTGGCGACGTCGTCGCGATGCGAGCCGCGGGCCCGCCACGACGGGGTGAGCGGCGCCGCGCTGCGGCAGGCGATCCGGGCGGCCCGCGAGGCCGCCGGCCTCGAGCCCCGCGACGTGGGGCACGTCAACGCCCACGGCCTGTCGACGATCGAGATGGACCGGGCGGAGGCCCGGGCGATCGTCGCGGAACTCGGCGACGTGCCGGTGACGGCACCGAAATCGTCGTTCGGCCACCTCGGCGCCGGAGGGGGCGTGGTCGAGATGCTCGCGAGCGTCCTCGGACTCGCGGCGGGCATCGTGCCGGTGACGAGAAGCTACCGCACTCCCGATCCGCAGTGCCCCGTCAACGTCGTGCACGGCGTGCCGCTCGCCGGCCGGCCGGCCACGGCACTCGCCGTCAACGCCTGCAGCACCGGTCAGGCGGTGGCGGTGGCGGCGGAGTGACGCCGGCCACGGTCACCACGAGCCGTTGAAGCCGAACGAGAAGCCGTTGTAGAAGGTCTGCCCGCCGACGTTGATCGGCCGGGTGCTCCGCTGATCGAGGTCGAACTGGCGGGTGGCCGTCGCCATGCCAGCCACCCAGAGGAAGTCGTAGCCGGCCTGCAGCGCGAAGTTGGGCGTGACCTGCCAGCCGGCCAAGAGCGTCAGGTCGCCGACGAAGCCGGCGGACGTCTTGGTCGCCTGCTTCTCGACGACCACGGAGGTATTGCCGGGCGGGAACGGCTGGGGATCTCCCGTCGTGTTGACGCCGTAGGCGGTCTGGTTGGTGCTGGCGAAAGTCATGGCCGGGGCCGCACGGCCGCGGAGACCCCAGTAGTAGAACTCGTTCTGGCTGATCAGCTCGCCGCCGATGTTGCAGCCCAGGAGCCAGTTCGAGGCGTTGATGGTGTACTCGCCGCTGAACTCCGAGGAGGGCACACCCGTGCGGCTGGTGGTGAGCTGGAAGTCCTCGTTCACGGTGGTGAGCCGCGGACCGATGATCAGGGCGGGCAGCCAGCCCCTCTCGGCATGCCGGGTCCAGCCACCCCCCGGCGACATCACGAGCTGGTCGCGTCCCAGGCGACGGCGAAGCTTGTAGTCCCACTCCCAGCTGTTGAAGTCGGAGTTCATCCGCGTGTTGTAGGTGCTGGCCTTGTTGAAGCCGGGCACGAGCGCCCCGAGCGGCGTGATCACGCGGAACGCATCGGGCCGCGCGTTGTAGCCGTTGGTGTCGTTGTAGGCCATGCCACCGTAGTAGATGAACTCCAGGTACCGGTCGCGATCGAGGTAGTCACGACCGAGCGACTTGCCGATCGTCACCCGCGCCCCGGGAGCCAGGTTGAAGGGCTGGGCCATGGTCGTGAACTTGTCGATGTCGATGAGATCGGGGTTCAGCGGCCGGACCTTGTAGTCCTCGACGATGACCGTGCGGTTGTTGCGGCTCCGCTCCATCCAGAGCGACTCGCCGCCCACGTACCAGCCGCCGTTCATGAACCAGCGGCCCGAACTCGCCTCGAACGGCATCTCATCGACGGCGAAGTCCTCCATCAGCATGCCGTCGAACGGCTGCGACGAGACCTCGAGCATCCGCGGCTCGCCAGCGGAATCGACGACTGATTCCACGAAGGGGGGCCGAACGACCTCCGCGGTCATGGCTTCACCGGCGATGATCGACTCGGCCGGCGCGGCCTCTGCCACCTCGTCGGCATCGAGGACGATGCGGTCGGAGATGATCATGGTCGGCTGCGGCTCGTCGCCGGAGTCCGACAGCACAGGCGGCACCGACGCGGGGTCGAATGCCTCTCGTTCGGCGGCGGCCAGGGGCTGGGCCGCGGAGAGCGAGCACGCGGCCCATGCCGCAAGCAGGATCACGGTTCGGTTCGGAAAGGCGATCACGGTCGGCCTCGTCAGAGGTTGCGGTTCCGGTGGAAAAACCATCACGATCGACAGGTTCATCGTCACCGGCACGACCCGATCCACAGTTATTTTCGGCACGGTCGTCTGTTGCCCCCCCAGACCGCCCCGTCCGCCACGGGCAGAGGCGACCGGCGCGGACGGTGCATGCCGCACGACCCCGTCGGGGCAAACTGGGGTGAACGGGCCGGCGGGCGCGGATCGATGACAACTCCTGGGCGGCGATCAGACCGCCCGGGAGTTCCTCATGCTGCCCAAACGCAACCACCTGCTGCTCGCCGGCCTGCTCCTGTTCCTCGCGGGAATCCAGTTCCGCGTCGTGCAGTCGTTCACGCTCAACGAGCGGTCGAGCACGTTCGTCGCCGCCCGGATGGGATCCGGGCCGCAGCCGACGGTCTGGCAGGGAGCGGGGCTTCGGAAGGTGATCGAGCCGCCGCGGTGGTTGGGCCTGGCCCTGATGAGCGTGGGGGCCGTGATGACGGTCAAGAGCCTCTCGATGAAGACGGGGGGCTGACTCGACCGTCAGTCATCGTCCATGTCCGACGCCTGCTCGTCCGCGAACGGATCCTTGACGCAGGCCTGCTCACCGATCACGTCGGCGTCTTCGTCGGCGTCGGAAACGAGCGACATCAGGGCGTTCTTCTCGCTCTCCGAGATTTCCGCACGACGAAAGCTGCGGAGGATCTCCGGCACGGGATCGACCCTGCATGACTCGTCGTCGAGACTCACCCGGCCCATCAGCACGCCGCTCCTGCGACCGGCGAACCGTTCGCAGAGCGTCACGAGATCTTCGCGGTTCATCCGTGGCTCCTCCATGAGTACCTCGGGGGCATCGGGGACATCGCGGGCACGAACATCAGTACGCACGCCACGCATCCCAGGTTCACCGCCCCGCCCCGCCGCCCCCAGGACTCCCGGGGATGCCCGGCCTGGCTCGTCGCTTCACCCAGGATTCGCCCGATGAACGTGACGGCCGCGCCTCCCATGACGGCCTCGATCGACTGTCTGGTGACGGGCGGCACGGGGCTCGTCGGCAACAACCTCATCCGCATGCTCCTCGACAGGGGGCTCGCCGTTCGGACGTTGGTCCGCGGCAGATCCGCAGGGCGGGAGCTCGATGGGCTGGCGGTGGACCGCGTCGTGGGTGACGTGACCGACGAGGGTGCCGTCCGCCGGGCCGTGGCCGGCGTTCGGACGGTCATCCATTCGGCCGCCATGGTGCACGTCGGCTGGCGACGGCTCGACGAGATGCGACGGGTGAACGTGGGTGGCACCCGCATCGTGGCGGAAGCCGCCCGGGCGGAGGGTGCCCGGCTCGTGCAGGTGTCGAGCGTCAACGCGCTCGGGCTGACCGGCGACGGCTCTCCGGCCGACGAGGAGACGCCCTTCGGCAACACGATCGAATGCCCCTACGTGGTCACCAAGCGGGAGGCGGAACAGGCCGTCCTCGACGGGGTCGACCGGGGGCTCGACGCGGTGATCGTCAATCCCGTGTTCATGCTCGGTCCTTGGGACTGGAAGCCGTCGAGCGGGAGGATGCTCCTGGAGGTGGCGCAGGGCAAGGGGCTCCTCGCCCCGCCCGGTTCGCAGCACTTCGGCGACGTCCGCGACGTCGCCGCGGCGATCATCGCGGCGATCTCCAGGGGCGTGCGGGGCCGTCGCTACATCCTCGGCGGGCATCACCTTTCCTTCGTCGATGCCTGGACGCTGTTCGCCAAGGCGACCGGTCGACGTCCGCCACGGGGAGCGGCTCCGCCGCCGCTGGTTCGATTCGCAGGACGCGTGGGCGACGTCATCGGCGCGTGCGTGGGCCGCGAAGGACCCCTCAACTCGGCGGCCGCGAGCATGTCGCTCCTGCGGCAGCACTTCACGAGCGAACGGGCGCGGGCAGAACTCGGCTATCGCCTTCGTCCCCTCGAGGAGACCGTCGCCGAATCATGGCGGTGGTTCATCGACCACGGTTACGCCCGGCCGCGGCGGGCCTGTCAGACTTCCTGATCCAGGCGGAGGCAGAGTTCGGCCTGCGGAGGCCGCACGCTCGGCGGCGGAAAAATGGGCGATATAGGACTCGAACCTATGACCCCTAGCTTGTCGAGCTAGTGCTCTAACCAACTGAGCTAATCGCCCGCGGAACACTGAAGTCTCGCGCCTGAATTGAGACGAGTCAAGCGACCACGGGCCCGACGGCGGGAAACCACCATCTCCGCTTGTGGCCCGCGCGACGGGGCGGCTACGCTCCGGTTTTCCCCGAAAAAACCTTTCCCCCGGCCCTCCCACACATGCTCCACGTCCGCCTCCCTGACGGCACCCTCCATCAGTCCGCCTCCTCGGATCGAGTCGCCGACGTCTTGTCGGCGGCGATGTCCGGATCGGCGGCGAAGAACCGCCGCCCGATCGCGGCCCTGCTCGATGGGAAGACCGTGGGCCTCGACGCCCCGCTTCCCGCGGAGGGCACGGTCGATCTCGAGCCTCTGTACACCGGCGACCCCCGGGCCCTGCCGGTGATGCGGCACTCGGCGGCCCACGTGATGGCCCGCGCCGTGATGCGGCTCTTCGAGGGCGTGGAACTCGCCTTCGGCCCCACGGTCGGCGAGGGCTTCTACTACGACATGCGGGCCTCGCGGCCGATCACCGACGAGGATCTCCCCGCGATCGAGGCCGAGATGCAGCGGATCATCGAGGCCGACGAGGCGTTCGAGCGGGTCGAGGTGCCCCGCGAGCAGGCGGTCGAGATCATCCGCGGCCTGAATCAGCCGCTGAAGGCGGAACACATCGAAACGGGTCTCGCCGCCCACCCCTCGCTCTCCTTCTACCGACAGGGCGAGTTCGTCGATCTCTGCCGCGGCCCGCACGTGCCGAGCCCGGGCTGCATCGGCGCCTTCAAGCTCACCAACATCGCCGGTGCCTACTGGAAGGGCGACGCCAGCAACGCCCAGCTCCAGCGGCTCTACGGCACCGCCTGGTTCTCGCAGGCCGACCTCGACGCGCATCTGGCGGCTCTCGAAGAGGCCCGCCGCCGCGACCACCGTGTGCTTGGCAAGCAGCTCGATCTCTTCACCACCAGCCCGCTCGTGGGGTCAGGCCTCGTGCTCTGGATGCCGAAGGGGGCCGTGCTCCGCGGCACCCTCGAGGCGTTCGTCCGCGAGGAGCTGGCGGCCCGGGGCTACCAGCCCGTCTACACGCCCCACATCGGCAAGGTCGACCTCTACAAGATCTCGGGACACTACCCCTACTACGCCGACAGCCAGTTCAAGCCGATCGTGATGAGCGACGACGAGCAGTACCTGCTCAAGCCGATGAACTGCCCGCACCACACGATGATCTACAAGGCACGGCCGCACAGCTACAAGGACCTGCCCCTGCGGCTGGCCGAGTTCGGCACCGTCTACCGCTACGAGCAGTCGGGTGAGCTCGGCGGCATGACGCGGGTTCGCGGCTTCACGCAGGACGACGCCCACATCTTCTGCACCCACGAGCAGGTGGAGCAGGAGGTGGAGGGCTGCATCGACTTCACGCTGAAGGTGCTGGAGAGTCTGGCCTTCGACAACTTCCGCGTGCGGCTCGGATTCCGCGATCCCTCGAGCGACAAGTACGTGGGCCCGCCGGAGCGGTGGAACGAGGCCGAGGCGGCCATCGAGCGGGTGGCCCGCCGCATGAACCTGCCCGGCTGCGAGCCCGAGCCCGGCGAGGCCGCCTTCTACGGCCCGAAGATCGACTTCGTGGTGAACGACTCGCTCGGCCGCGAATGGCAGCTCGGCACGGTGCAGCTCGACTACAACCTGCCGAGCAAGGAACGCTTCGACCTCGAGTACATCGGGGCCGACAACGCCAAGCACCAGCCCGTGATGATTCATCGGGCGCCGCTGGGAAGCATGGAGCGGTTCGTGGGCGTGCTGATCGAGCACTTCGCCGGGGCCTTCCCCCTCTGGCTCTCCCCCGAACAGGTGCGGGTGATCCCGGTGAGCGAGAAGAGCGAGGCCTATGCCAACCGCGTGAAGGCCACGCTCGAGGCCGCCGGCCTGCGGGTCGGCATCGACCTGGCCGCCGAGAAGCTCGGGGCCAAGATCCGGACCGCCCAGCTCGAGCTGATCCCGATGATGGTGGTCTGCGGGCCGCGGGACGAGGCCGCTGGCACCGTCAGCCTCCGCGACCGCGTGGACGGTGACCTGGGGGCGATGAGCCTCGAAGCGGCCGTCGAACGGCTCCGCGACGAACATGCCCGCCGGGCCGTCCGCCACAAGCCGAAGCCGTTGGCGGTGGCCGCCCCGCCGTCGCAGTCGGCCGACTACTGAACGAGGCGGCCAATAAGGACGCGGCCGAACGTGAGTTCGCCGGCGATTGCTGAACCGGGAGGTCCCCGGCGAAGCACGCGGCGTGGCCGCCCGGCTGGAGTGGCTCGGCCCCATCGAGGGACCCGTCCCGAGAAGGCGTGGCTGGGCCCGTGCCCTCTGCGGCACGAGTGCTCTCACGGCTCGCCGATTTCGAGATTTCTGGGAAACCAACCACGCCATTTCACAGAATGAGCGAAGGCGGTTTCGCTTTCTTGGTGAATCGTTCGGGATCGTCTTTCACGGCCTACCACGCCTTGGGATTTCGCCAACCGGGAGGAACTGTTGTTTTACCCGTGAAAAACCTGCTTGTCCGCTCTCCGTCGTCGCGGGACTGAAAAATCGTGATTTTTTTGGCGCGCTGTTTGCACATTTTTTCCCGCAGTCGAGGGAAGCCTGCGAGAGCCCCCTCGATTGCACACGGTCGGTCGGGTCGAACCGGAAAAGGGGAGCACGCCAACATGTCCATCCGCAGCCTTGTCACGTCCTTCTGCCTCGTCGCCGCCATGGCGGCCCACGCTGCTGCAGGCGTCTTCGTTCAGCCCACAGCCCAGGAGCTCTCCGGTACGTCTCAGAGCGGCCTGCTCTGGACGTCCGTCGC
>CAIKWU010000255.1 GCA_903831155.1 uncultured Planctomycetaceae bacterium
CCGGTCCACGAGCCGTCGCCGCGGCCCTCGAGCAGTTCGGCGACAAGCTGCGGGGCGGTCATGCCGCCGAGGATGGTCAGAGCCCCGCTCGTGACGTCCATCAGGCCATTGCCGGTGGCAAGGTCGAGGCCGGCCACGCTCGTGACGGCCTGCGGAGCGAGCTGGCCGGTGCCGCCGGCCACAACGACCAGCTGGCTTGCCGAAAGCGCCGAGGCGTTGGCGAGCTGCAGCACGCCCGCCTGCACCGTCGTGGAGCCGGTGAGGGTGTTAGCCTGATCGACCACGAGCACCCCGCTGCCCGTCTTGAGGACGGGGATCGATCCCGAGAGCAGCGGATATCCAGCCTGGGTCTGGGTCTGTGTGCCGCTGGGCACGTCGATCGTGATCACTGCCGGCGCAGCCCCGGTGAACACGAGATTCAGGTCGTTGCCGCTCTGGGCGAGGCTGAACGTGCCGCCGGTGAACGTGTTGGCGAATCCGCCCGTGCCATTCGTGGCTGAGGTGTTGATCACGAACTTGTCGGCCGCGAACCCGCTGATCCCACCCGCCGCCGACGCGATCTTCCACGTGTAGCTCTGCGTGGCGCTGAAGTTCGCCGCCGAGCCGCTGACCACGGTGCTGCCGGTCGAAAGCGTCCAGAGATTGATCTGGAAGGGGTCGGCCGAGGTGGCCGCGATGTCGAGCGTGCCGGTGACCGTCAGGAGGTCCCAGCCGGTCGTTGCGCCGGCCGTGCCGGTGGCGTTGGTGAGCTGCCAGAGATAGCCGGAGCTGCCGGTGAGCGCGAGCGACTCGGCGACGGTGAAGGTGCCGATGCCGTTGCCGGGCGCGACGAGTGATCCGGCCGACATCGTCACGCTGCCGACCGTGCCGGAGCCGCCGATCGCCGCGCCGGCGGCGGTCGTGATCGCCGTCGTGGTCAGGCTCGTGTTGGCGAACAGCGTGCCCGCCGAAACCGACGTGGGGCCGGTGTAGGTGCTTGCGCCGTTCAGGGCGAGCGTGCCCGAGCCGGTCTTGAGCAGGTTGCTGGCACCGGCAGAACCCGAGTCGGTGATCGTGCCGACGAAGTTCAGCGTCTTCGTGGCGGCCACGTCGATCGAGCCACCATTCTGGATGCGGACGTTCACCGCCGAGGCCGTCGAGGTCTCGGTGACGGCGAGGATCGTGGCGGGGCCGTCGAATATCCACGAGCCCCAGTCGACGCTCGAGCCGCTGCTTGCGAGTACGCCGCCGTTGAGGGTGACCCGGCCCACGTGCACATCGGCACCGTCGTCAGCGGTGAGCGTGCCGCCGGTGTTCACGGTGATGTCCCTGCCCTGATTGGCGTTCCATCCGAAAAGGGCGTTGGCGCTCGAGCGGAGCGTGCCGCCATTGTTGACCGTGATGCTCCCCGTGGTGGCCAGGCCGCCCACCTCGCCGTTCGGCGAGTTCACGTAGAGCGTGCCGCCATTGACGGTGGTCGGGCCGGTGAATGTCGAACCGGTGCCCGTGAGGGTCAGGGTGCCGGAACCGGTCTTCGTGAGCTTGGCGGCACCCGCCGTGCCCGAGTCGGTGATTCGGCCGGCGAACGTGGAGCTGGTGCCGAGGCCTCCGATCGTCCAGTTGGTGAATCGACCAGTGACCGGGTTCGCGGCAAGGGTGCCGTCGCCGCTCAACTCACCGATCGGCTGCACCGTCTCGGTGCCGGTGCCCGAAGGCGGATTGAAGGTCTGATACATGGAGGTGCCGGCGAGCAGATTCACCCGGGCGTTCCCGAACGTCGTCTGCGCGCCGCCGAGCCGGAACTCACCGTAGGTATTTGTGCCAGTGCAGCCCACCACGAGGGTGCCGGCGAAGGCCGACCAGTTGCCGGTGAAGTCGTCGCGGACGAACTGCACGTTGACGCCCAGCGTGCCCGAGCCGGTGACCGCGGAAGAAATGGTGCACCGCCCAGGCAGGTTCATCGTGCCGCTCTGGCCGGCGGGCACGACCACCGCGTTGGTCAGATTGCCGTAACTCGTCGAACCCGGGGTGTTCGCGTATCCGTTGAGGTTCAGGACGGAACCATTCTGGAACGTGATGGTTCCGGTCCCGATCGCCTGGAACGCGTTGGCCACGCCGCCGCCGAGCGTGACCGTACCGCCCGCGAGCGTGACGCCGCCGGTGAAGGCAGTGTTCGCCCCGTCGAGCTGCAGCGTGCCCGAGCCGGTCTTGGTGAGGCGTCCGCCTCCAGTCGCAACCCCGGTCAGCACGAGCGCGTCCGCCTCCGCAGGCACGTCGATCGTGCTCGCGGCGCTGGCCGTCATGGGACGGGCCGACGTGAATCCGGCCGCCGCCCGCAGCACGCCGCCGTTGAAGGTGATGCCGCCACCGGCGTTGGGGTCGCCCAGGGCGGCATCCGCGGAAACCGCGACCACGCCCGCTGAGAGCGTGGTCGCCCCGGCATAGGTGTTGAAGCCCTGGAGCGTGAGCGTGCCTGAGCCCGTCTTCGTGAGGCCGCCGGCGCCGAAGTTGCCGATCGAGTTGGCGAACGTGACGTCGTTGGTGCCGGTGTCGATCGTCCCGCCGCCCGTGACCAGGTTCAGCGTCTTGACGGAGAGATCCTCGGTGTTGCCCGGGGCATACGTCACGCCGCCGCCCCCGAGGGTGACGACTCCGCTGCTGATGGCGCCGGCCGCGAACTCCACCGTGCCGCCCGAGACGGTGGTGTCGCCGGTGTAACTGTTCGACGCCGACAGGATGAGCGTGCCGCTGCCGGTCTTCGTGAGCCCACCGGCACCGCTGACCGTCCCGGAGAGACGTAGCTGCTGGCCCGACAGGATGTCGGCCGTGGCGTTCGAGGCCAGCGCGACTCCGGCCGTGATCGCGTGCGACCCACTCTCGACCTGGATGGTCTTGCTGCCGGAGCCGTCGCCGACGGTCAGCACCTGCGATGCGGCCGGGGCGATCGTGTAGGAGTTGGTGCTGCTGAACACCATGTTGCCGATCGTGCGATCTGCGCCGAGCGTGACGGTGCGGGCCGAGGTGATCACGGAGCCGAAACTCGCGGTGTCACCGGCCCCATTGGGCTCGCTCGGCGTCCAGTTGGAGGGCGTCGTCCAGTCGCCGCTGGCATCGACGTTCCACTGGGCCACGAGGCCCGAGGTGGCGATCGTCAGCGTGACGTATCCGCCCGACTCGCCGAAGGTATACGACTTGCCAGCCGCGGGGTTGCCCACGGCGAGGGAGCCGACGCCAGTCCCAAATACGGAGCCCGTGTACTGGATCAGGTTGTAGGTGCCGACCGTGCCGAACGGGCTCGACGTGCCCTCCGAGAAGAAGGAGAACGTGCCGCCGTTGATGGTCAGGCCGTCGGACGTGCTCACGACGACGAGGTCGTTGGCGGGCGTCGAGTTGAACTCCCAGATCATGGATGAGCCACCGGACGTCGTCAGCGAGCCGAGCGTGAGCGAGCCGACGGCCGCGTTGCCCGGGGCGAGCACCGCGCCGCTGTCGAGCGTGAGGCTGCCTGCAAGGGCACCGGTGCCGCTGAATGTGGCGGCGCTGGCGACCGTGATCGTCGGCGACGAGAGCGGGCCGTTGACCCGAAGCTCACCCCCTGACACCGCCGTCGTGCCGGCGTAGGTGCCCCCAGCCGCGAGCGTGAGCCGGCCGGCGCCCGCCTTCGTGAGGCCGCCCGCCCCGCCGTTGCCCACGGCGTTCGCGAACGTCACGTTGTTGCCGGCCGTGTCGATGGCTCCGCCTCCGGCAGTGAAGGTGATCGTCCGCCCTGAGACGTCGGTGGTGTTGCCGCTGGCGTAGGTGAGGGTGCCGCTGTTGAAGTTGATCGCCGTACCAGCCCCGAGGTTGGCGGCGGTTGCGAAGACAAGCGCACCGCCATTGGCGTTGACGGCACCGGTGAACGTGTTGGACCCGGAGAGCGTGGTGCTGCCGGAGCCCATCTGGGTGAACTCGCCGCCGCCCGTGATCGGATTGGAAATCGTGACCGCGTTGCTGCGGTTGACGGCAAACGTGGCCCCCGCCTGCGTGACGATGTCGTTCGCGGTGCCGCTGAGGGTTCCAGCAGTGGTGCCGTTGCCGAGCTGAACCGTTCCCTCGTTGATGAAAATCCGGCCGTTACCACTGTAGTTGCCCGTGAGGACGAACTTGCCGGCGCCCGACTTGACGATCGAAACCGGGGTGTTGCTCGATGCCGTGCCGATCGTCGAACCGATCGTGAGATCGCCGAGCGTGCTGTTCTGCACGATGCTGAAGCTCACGCCCGCGGTGCTCACGCGGTTGGGCCGGACGAAGCCGCCGTTGATGGTGACGGCGGTGGCGGTGCTCGTCATCAGGATGCCGCGGAGCGTGCTCGTGTTCGTGTTGTTCACCGTGACGTCACCCGTCGCGTTGTCGAACCGCACGCTCGTCGGAGTGGCACCGTTGATGGCGTAGGTGTTCGGCGTGACGATGTTGGCGTTGCCGGTGAAGGCGTCGGTCGTGTAGGCCGCCGGAATGACGAGTCCGGTGGCGTCGGTGGCGGCCCAGTCCTCGAGGCCGTACGTGACGAACGGGTTGCCGCCGCCGTCGGCGATCACGGTGCGGGCGGTGTTGCTGATGATCGTCGAGCCCGTGGTCGCGACCCGCAGCAGACCGCCGACGTTGTTGTTGTTCGCGCCGTTGTTCCGGACCGGCACGCTCGCGACCGTGAGCAATCGCCCGGCCGCGGGCGTCCACGACTGATCGCCCGAGAGGATCGTCACGCCGCTCGTGACGGTGAGGTTCTGGGTGGCGGCCGACATGTCGATGCCGCCGGTGCCGAGCGAGAGCGTGCTGCTGCCGATGGAGAGGGGACCGGCAGGATCGACGACCGTCAGGCCCCTCACGGTCACGGCCCCGCTGAGCGTGATGCCGAGGTTCTGCGTCGACGACGCATCGAAGATCGCCGTCTCGCTGGTGCCGGGCGGGTTGAGGTTCCAGTTGGTGGTCGTCTGCCAGGTGGTGTTCGTGGCACCCGTCCATGTCTGGGCGGCGGAGGCCGACAGGGCTGAGGCTGCAACGAGCGCGATGCCTGCCAAAAGGCGGCAAACCGCCAGGGAAACCCCGAAATGACGGCTCATGAGCACATCCCTCCCCGCGCCGACGACCCCGCCGGCTTGGCTTGAAAACAACGGACCTGACTGCCGGACCCGTCAGGGCCCTTCACCCGCAGATGGAACGCACGGTCACCGGAGAATTGCCGATGCCCCCGCGGGAGTGCAAGTATCGGGGCGAACCACCCAAGAGGACATTGGCGGATCGGCCAATCACGGTCTCCGTGGGATCTCGAATGCCGCGGCAACGCGCTGGCCTGCCAGCGCAACTACCGACGTACTCGGGAACACGCCCAGGGCGACGCGGCTCCGCGGATCGCCATTCGACGCCAACGCTCATCCCATCCCGAGCGGGCCGGGCAGGGGTGCGTTCTTGCAGGTGCTAGACGGTGGCGAAGAGCCGCTTCTTTGCGACGGGCACCGTGGTCGGTTCGGTCATCGCGAAACTGGCGAACGCCGCGGCGCTGGCAGACATCCCATACGGTCCCGTCTCGTAGCGGTTCGTCGCCATGAGCTCCCCGATGTCGAGAATGTCGAAGATCCCGTCGTAGGTGAAGTCGCCGTCGGCCCAACCCCGCGACACCACCGTGTCGAGCGTTCCTCCGGCGAGCAGCGTCGCGACGTCGACGACGTCCACCAGCCCATCGAGGTTGATGTCGCCGGCCGCCGCGAAGCTGACGGTGGTCGAGCCGTCGTCGTTGACGATCGAGCCGAGCCCGAGGCCCGCGCCGGCCGAGGCCGACCGGGTCACGAAGCCGCTGGCCCCGTTCCAGGTGCCGTCACCGCGGCCGGCCACGAGCAGCGCCTGCACCTGGGAGGCGGTGATCCCACCCGCGGCCACGGTGAACCGCCCCACGCCGAGATCGATCTTCGCACCGGCTTCCAGCGCGATCGACGGCAGGGGGATGTCGCCGCCCCCCGCGTCCAGCTGCACGATCGCCCCCGCCTTGACGCGGAGGCCGCCGGAACCGAGCGACGCGACGGTGCGGACGACCACCGTGCCCGCGTTCACGACCGTGCCCCCCTCGTGGCTGTTGGCCTTGTCGAGCACGAGCGTGCCGGTCCCCTCCTTGATCAGGGCGACGGCGCCGGTCCGCACGACGTCGGTCACCGTCTGGCCCGCCGCCACGGTCAGCGTGACGTCGGGTGCAGCCACGGCCTGCACCTCCGCCGCGGTGAGGCCGCGCGAATAGATGCGGAAGTCGTCGATGGAGGCGGCCAGGGCGGGGTCGGCGGTGAACTGGCTCCTGCCGATGAGGTTGCTCGACGATTGGCCGAGCGACGACGGGCGGAGCGTGACGCCCGTGTTCGTGCCGACGGCCGTGCCGTTGAGGTAGACCGTGGCGGTGGAACCGCGGAGCGTGACGGCCACGTGCTGCCAGACGCCGACGGCCAGCGGCGTCGAGGTGTTGACCTGCTGCTCGGCGACGCTGTCGGTGCGGATCGCGAACCGCAGCCCGCCCGCGGTGGACGGCCGGGTCGTGAGAAACATGTACGACGTCGTCGAGCTGCCGAAGTCGAAGATCCGCTGCCAGGTGGCGATCGAGTCGGGCTTCACCCACGTGGCGATCGTGAAGTCGCTCAGGCCGCTGACGATGCCCGTGGGCAGCACGGCGGAGCCGCCGGCGAACTTCACCGCGTTGCCCCGCATCCCCGCCACGAACGAGGTCGCCCCGGTGAGCGTGGCGGCATTTGCGTTGCCGGTGGCATCGGCGAGCGTCGTGCCGGCCGTCTCGTCGGCGAGCAGCCGCGTGTCGGCGTCGCGGACCACGAGCGTGGTCTGGCTGGTCACGCTGCGGGCCGTGGCGTCGGCGATCGTGACCCGTAGCGTGTAGGTGCCGGCGGCGGCGAACGTGGCCGTCGTCGACTTGCCGGCGTTGGTGCCGTTGGCCGCGGAGAAGGTGACGGCCCCGGGCGGCGTGCCGACCACGCTCCAGGTGTAGGTGAGCGCCGCCTCGCCGCCGTCATCGGAACCGAGCGCGGTGAGCACGGCCGACTTCGTGTAGCTGGGGTTGGGGGCCGCGCCGGCGGCCGTCACCACGAGCGGCGTGAGCCCGAGCACCGTGAGGGTGGTGCTGCCGGTGGCGGTCACCGCGTCGGCGATGGTCGAGGAGGTGCCGGTGCCGGTCGAGTAGCCGGGCGTCCGCGTGATCCTGGCGACGGCGGTGATCGTGTCGATGCCGGGATTCGCCGGAGCGGCATAGGAGCCGCCGGGGCTGATGGCGCCGACCGCGGCCGACCAGTCGAGGTTCACGGCGAGCGTGGCCCCGGTCAAACTGGTGACCACGGCCGAGTAGGCCTTCGAGCCGCTCACACCGACGGTGGAGGCGGCCGGCGCGATGGCGACGCTGCCGATCGTCGGCGGGCTCGCGGAAGCGGTCGGCACGAGGTCGATCGCGTCGAACACGACGTTGGGGCTCAGCCACGTCTGGCCGCTCACGTAGCTGCCGCTGATCATCCCCATGTCGATCGTGTTGGTGCCGGCGCGAAACGCGGTCGAGGGGATGCTGAAGGTGTAGAGCTGGTTGTCACCGCGCCACGTGCCGCGGGTGACGCCGCGGCTGTTGAGGTCGCGGCTGGCGGTCGGGTTGCCGCTGGTCCAGGCGTAGCTCTGGCCGCCGTTGACGGTGATCTTGGGGCGGGCCCCCTCGAAGCCGAGCGTGATCCCGACGCGGAAGGTGAGGCCCTGCACCTGACCGCTCGTCAGCGTGAAGGTGAACCGCCGACTGTTGTTGACGCCCATGAACTGGGCCATCGGAAACTGGGCATCGGTGTTGGTGCCCACGACGAAGTTCGGAAGCGCCGTCCAACTGTCCATGCGGACGTCCGACGGGTGCATGGTCTCGATCTTGTCGGCGTTGAGAAACCCGACCGGCGAACCGTCGAAGGTGCCGACGCGGAAGATCGGGCTCGACGGCAGATGGAAACTGTTGGCGATGCTCGCCGTGGTCGTCGCGCCGGCCACGACCGTGACGGTCCGGCTGCCGACCTCGAGTTCGCCGTCGTAGAGCGTCTGGGAGTAAGTGCCGGGCAGGACGTTCGGGATCGAGAAGTCCCCGGCCGCATCGGCCACGTCCCAGTATTGGGCGTCGGCGTTGGACAGGCCGACGGTGATCTCCCGACCGGCGGCGATGCCCGTGGCCACGCCGGCGACCCCGCCCCGCTGGCTCGCGGGAATCAGGCCCTGGATCAACGGGGTATTGGTCGTCGGGTCGCGGACGTTCTCCATCCACGAATAGCTCGGCTCCGTCGGTGCCTGGCCGCCGTTGATCTGGAGCGCGAAGGTGTGCAGGCCCGCCCGGTAGGCCTCCGTCTGCGTGTGCCCCGTGAAGATGCAGTTGTAGATCTCGACGGCACGACCGGACTGAAAGTCGATGTCCTTGAAGAACGGGCCGCCGGACGACCGCTCGCGGCTGCCCATGAACATCCAGGCTCCGACCGGCGTGGATCCCGCGGTTCCAGCGAGCCCATGGTAGACGTGCTCGATCTGGCGGCGGCCGCCCACGTTGTAGAACTTCGACGAAGTGGTGCCGTCGGCATACCCGAAGACATCGCTGCCCTCGATCGCCCCGGTATTGCCGTCGTTGTCGCTGGGCGCCTCGGGGTTGGTGAACACCGACCGGCTGAGGTAGGCGATGAACCGCCCCTCCACCGTCGGATTCGGCACGTACGACGACAGGTAGAGGTTGGTGTCGTTCTCGCGGGTGGCGTAGTACTGCACCACGCCCGTGCCGCCGGCAGCGGTGTCGTCGCAGGCCACGAGGATCCACCGCGAGCCCGCCGTGCCCCCGGTGGCGGTGGTGATGATCGTGCCGCTGCCCAGGCCCTGCTCGTAGTGCGAGTAGCGGCTGGTGGTCGAATAGGGGGCGAGCAGTTCCTGGTTCTTGTATTGGATCGACGTGAGGTCGCCGAGGTGGATCGTGCTGCTGGTGGTGCCGCCCCGGAGGATGGCGAACTTCAGGTCGCCGCCGTTGTCGATCACGTAGGTCTGCTGGCCGGTCGGGGTCGTCGACGTGCTGATGCCGAAGGCCAGCATCCGCCGGCCCTCCAGCGGTTCCATGGCGAGGCCGTGGCGGGCGGCGACGCGGCGATGCTGACGCGTGCGGTTCATGCCCTGCCTGCCGAAGTGCGGATCCCAGGTCGTCTTCGGCCGCGACGGCCCCCCGGCACGAGAGTCTCCGGCGGGATTCGAGGTCGGACGCGTCGGCCCGACGACCTTCGATGAGTCTGTTCTACGGTGTTCGCCCGCCGACCGTTCGGGTATTGGCGGATCGGCCAATCGTTCCCGTGCGGGGGGCATACAATCCGGGCCCGGATCACACGACCCGAAACCCTTGTGGAGGACCACGGCATGGCCCCGATCGACCAAGGCATGATCCGCTCGGCCGCCTGGTATCACCGCGGCCAAGGTTCGGTGGCGTGGTCCGTCTGTCTCCTTGTCAGTGTCGTCGGAGGATTCACGATGCGCGGTTCGCGAGGCTACGCCGAGGATCTGCCCACCGGCCCCCGGGCGGAGGTCTGGCGGCGAGTGGACGAGGCCCTGAATCAAGGGAAGCCCAAGACCGCCGCCGAGGCGCTCGCGGGCGTCGAGCAGGCCGCGATGGCCGACCGGGCCTGGGCCGAGGTCGCCCGGGCCATCGCCACGCGGATCCTCAGCGAGACCGGCGACCGCGCCCCCGACGATCCCGAGCGGCTCGTGCGGCTCGCCGCCGCGATCGAGACGGCGCCTCCCGAGACGAGGCCGGTGCTCGACGCCATCCATGCCAACTGGACGTGGGGCTACTTCGAGATGAACCGCTGGCGGTTTCAGCAGCGGACGGCGGGCGGGGCCGACGCAGCCGAGCTTGCGCGGATCGCCGAGTGGGATCTGCCCACGGTCGTCGGCGAGATCCGCCGCCGGTTCGCCGCCGCGGTGGATGGCGGCGCGGCCCTCCAGAAACTCCCCGTCGGCGAGTGGGCGGCGATCCTCACCAAGGGCACCATGCCCGACGCCTACCGGCCGACCGTGTGGGATGTCGTGATCCGCGATGCGATCGAGTTTGCCGCGTCGGGCGAACGCGGCCTCGCCGACCCCGAAGACGCCTTCGAACTCTCGGCGACGAGCCCCGCGCTCGGCACGGCCGACGAGTTCCGGGCATGGAAGCCGGCCGACGACGCGGGCGTGACCGACACCGACTCGCCGATCCTCCACGCAGCCACGCTCTACCGCTCGCTGCTCGACTTCCACGCGGCCGACGCCGACCGCACCGCCTTCCTCGCCGCCGACCTCGATCGGATCCTCTGGGCCGCCGACGCCGCCGTCGATGCCGGCGACGTGACCGTGACCGACCGGAAGACCGACGCGCTCGAAGCCTTCCTCGCTCTGGCCGGCGACCACGAGATCGCGGCGCAGGCCGCGCACGCGCTCGCCGAGATCGCCCGCGAGCACGACGACCTCGTGGAGGCCCGGGCGATCGCCACGCGGGCGCTGGAGAAACACCCCGACAGCGTCGGCGGCCGGCTCTGCCGGAATCTCGTCACGGAGATCGACGCGAAGGAACTGTCGCTCGCCACCGAGCGGTCATGGGCGGCCCCCTGGCCCGTGGTCCGCGTGACCTACCGCAACCTCGCGAAGGTGCACCTCAAGCTCGCGAAGGCCGACTGGACGGCCCGGCTGAAGGCCGGCAAGCCGCACCCGGGCTGGCTCGACGACGAGGATCGGGCAAAGATTCCCGGGCTGCCCGCGATCAAGACGGCCGCGATCGACCTGCCCGCCACGCCGGACTTCCGCTCGCGGCATCACGACGTTCCCATCACCGTGTTCGAGCCCGAGTCGCTCGAGCCGGGAGCGTATTGGGTGATCGCCAGCCACGATCCCGGCTTCGGCGACACGGACAACGTCGTGCAGGCCACCCTCGTCTGGGTCACGCGGCTGGCGATCGTGTCGTCGCAGGGCCAGCCGCAGGCCGCGAAGGGTGAGCCGCTGGCGGGTCACGTCGTCGACATCGCCTCGGGCGAACCCGTCGCCGGGGCCACGGTGACGATGTTCGTCCGCGGGGAGCGGGGCAACCCGCCGGCCTTTCTCGAGCAGGGCTCGACGACGACCGACGCCGACGGGCGTTATGCGCTCTCCGCCGTTCAGGGGCGGGAATATCTGCTGCTGGCAAAGGCCTCGATCCAGGGCGCGGATCAGGCCGTGCCGTCCGACTCCGCGCACGTCTGGCGGCACGATCAGGAGCACCGTGGCACGTCGATCGTGATCGTCACCGATCGCGGCATCCACCGGCCCGGGCAGACCGTCTTCTACAAGGGCATCGCCGGCTCGTTCGACCATGACCGCCGCGACTATCACGCCCTCGAGAAGCGGGCGATCACGATCGCGCTCCGCGACGCCAACGGCCGCGAGGTGGCGAAGGCCGAGCATGTGACCAACGCCGTCGGTTCGTTCCACGGATCGTTTCCGATTGCGACCGGGGCGTTGCCGGGGCAGTGGATGCTCCTCGCCGAGGCGGAGGGCTTCCACGGCGGCGTGGGGGTTCGCGTCGAGGAATACAAGCGGCCGAAGTTCCAGGTGGAGCTCGCACCGCCGACCGCGGCGGTGCGGCTCGGCGAGGCCGTCGCCCTCTCCGGCACGGCGACCACCTACACGGGGCTGCCCGTGGCCGGGGCGAAGGTGGCGTGGCGGGTGGAGCGGCGGATGCGGCTCCCCTTCTGGTGCCGGTGGTGCTTTCCGTGGCTCCCCTTCGACGACGAGGGGCGGAAGATCGCCCGGGGTACGGAGGTGACCGCCGCCGACGGCACGTTCACGATCCGGTTTCCGGCGGTGCCGGATCGCAGTGTGCCGAAAGCGGCTCTGCCGGTGTTCACCTACGAGGTGGTGGCCGACGTCACCGACACGGGCGGCGAGACGCGGAGCGACACGCGGAACGTGGCGGCCGGCTACACCGATGTCGAGGCGGCCATCGAACGGAGCGATTGGCAGGCGGTGCAGGCCGACGTGAAGGACGACCGCGGGCAGCCGGCGGCGGCGGTCATGCTCACGCTCGCGACGCGGTCGCTCGACGGCGAGCCCCGCGCCGCCGCGGGCACGCTCGCGATCCACGCCCTCGTGCAGCCCGCCGCGGTCGATCGCGGTGACATTCTCGGCGACCAGCAGCCGCCGACTCCAGCACGGCCCTTCGGCACGGCGCGGAAGGCGAAGGCCGCCGCGGCCGCTGGCGACCTGCGGCCCCGGCCGACACCCCAGCCCACCGACCCCGAGACCTGGGAACTCGGCGGCGCGGTGGTCACTCGCGACGCGGCGACCGACCCGAAGACCGGCAAGGCGGAGGTGAAGGCGACTCTGCCCGCCGGCATCTACCGGGCGGTGTTCACCATTCCCGGCACGGGTGGTGCGCCCGACGTGCGGAGCGAGTCGACCTTTACCGTGCTCGATCCCGCGGCCGATCGTTGTCGCGTGAAGCGACCGTTCGCCATGGCCGCCGAAAAGGATTCCGTCGAGGCGGGCCGCGAGTTTCAGGCGATCATCGGCACGGGCTACGACCGCGGCCGGGTGCTCGTGGAGATCTCGCGGGCGGGCCGCGTGCTGAAGCGGTTCTGGACGGAGCCGGGCCGGACCCAGTGGCCGGTGCAGGTGGCGGTGGCCGACGAGGATCGCGGCGGGTTCACGCTCACGGCGTGGATCGTCCGCGACGGCCGGCTGCATCGCGAGCAGCGGGTCGTGCAGGTGCCGTGGACAAACAAGAAACTTGCGATCACGTGGGAGCGGTTCACGCGTCGCGTCGAACCGGCGACCAAGGAGATCTGGCGGGCGAAGATCACGAGCCTGGCCGATCCGCTCGCCGGCCCGGAGACGCCGGCTGTCGCCGAGTTTCTGGCCCTCGCCTACGACCAGTCGCTCGACGCGCTCGCCGAGCACCCGTTTCCACTCGCCGGGCTCCAGGGACTGTTTCGCAGCGAGTCGGGTGCAGGCAACGTGGCCTTCACCAACGCGGCGAATGGCTTCAACGGGCTCCGCGGCAATTGGAATCTCACGGTCGAGGGCGTCGAGATCAGGTACCGCCAGCTCCTCGCGGCGTTCGGGTCGCCGAGCCGCGGGGGCTTGCTGCGGGGTGGACCCGGCGGCGGCGGCATGCGGTTCTCGCGGATGCGTCGCGGCGACGAGGCGATGATGATGGCCGACGCCATGCCCTCCGCGCCGGCGGCGGCCATGCCGATGGAGATGCAGACCCGTGCGCTCCGGAAGGGGAAGGACGCCAATCGCGCCTCCGCGACCGCCGACCGGCTCGACGCGGATGGCCGGCCGCCGGCCGACTCGGGCAGCGGGCCGGGCCGCGATGCCCCGCCGCCGCCGCGGACGAACCTCGCCGAGACGGCGTTCTTCCTGCCCACGCTCGTGTCGGGCTCCGATGGCGTCGTGACGATCGAGTTCACGCTCCCCGACACCCTCACGACCTGGCAGTTCAAGGGGCTCGCGCATGACGCGGGCCTGCGGAGCGGCACGCTCGTCGACGAGTGCGTGTCGGCGAAGGACCTGATGGTTGAGCCGCTCGTGCCGCGATTCCTCCGCGAGGGCGACGTCGTGCAGATCCCGGTGAAGGTGAGCAACACCTCGACGGGCCGGCTCGCTGGCGCCGTGAGCTTCGCGCTGGCCGACGCGCGGACGGGCGACTCGCGGGATGCGCTCCTCGACGGGCCGCGGCAGCAAGCCTTCGACCTCGCGGCGGGCGAATCCAGGCCGGTGGTGTTCACGGTGAAGGTGGCCGACGGCACCGACGTGCTCCGCTACACGGCGACCGGCGCGACGACCTCGGCCGCGAAGCGGGCGGCCGACGGCGAGGAGGCGCTCGTGCCGGTGCTGCCGCGGCGGGTGCCGGTCACGGAGACGGTGCCGATCACGATTCGCGGCCCGGGCGAGCGGCGGGTGAAGCTCGACCGCCTGCTTGAGTCGGCGGGCACCGAGATCCGGAGCGAGTCGTTCGTCGTGCAGGCCGCGTCGAATCCGGCGTGGTATGGCGTGCTCGCGCTTCCTTCTCTCATGGAGGAGAACGACGAGGGCATCGAAACGCTCTTTGCCAGGCTCTACGCCAACGCCTACGCGCGGCACGTGGCCACCGCCGATCCGCGGATCACGAAGGTCTTCGAGCAGTGGAAGGGGACCGACGCCCTCGCGAGCCCGCTCGAGAAGAACGCCGACCTCGTGAAGACGCTGCTGGCGGAGACGCCCTGGGTGCGAGACGCGGTGGACGAGCGGGAGGCCCGGGCCCGGATCGGGCTGCTCTTCGACGCCACGCGGGCCGAGAACGAGGTGCGAGCGGGCTTCGAGCGGCTGGCATCGCTTCGCAACGGCGACGGGGGCTGGCCGTGGTTTCCCGGCGGCCGCTCCTGCGATCCCGTGACGCTCGCGATCATCGCCGGCTTCGGCCGCCTGAGGGCCAACGGCGTGGCGATCGACGTGCAGCCGGCGCTGGCGGCGCTCCCCTGGCTCGACGGCCGGCTCGTCGAGGAGCGGCGGCGGGCGAAGGGGATCGAGGATCCCGTGCTCACGCCGACGGGAGCCTACGCCCTCTTCGCGCGGAGTTTCTTCAAGGCCGATGCGCCGCCGGAAGGCGAGGCCGCCGACGCGATCCGCTGGGGGCTCGCCGTGGGGAAGAAGTCGTGGATGAAGCTCGGCCGGAGGTCGCAGGGGCACGTGGCGCTCGCGCTGCACCGCGACGGCGACCGCGACGCGGCCCGCTCCATCGTGGACAGCCTGAAGCAGCGGGCGGTGGACGCCGACGTGAAGCCGGGCACGGAGAAAGCTTCGTGGCAGGGCATGTGGTGGCGGGACCAGCATCCCGCCTGGTGGAGCTGGGCGATGGCGCCGATCGAGACGCAGGCGGTGATGATCGAGGCCTTCGACGAGATCACGGGCGATGCCGACGCCGTGGAGGCGATGAAGGCGTGGCTTCTCTCACAGAAGCGGACGAGCCGCTGGCCCGGGAGCATGGCCACGGCCGACGCCGTCGGGGCCTTGCTCGGCCGCGGCAAGGACCTGCTCGGAGCGAGCGAACTCGTGACGGTGACCGTCGGAGGCGAGGCGGTGAGGCCCGAGAAGGTGGAGGCGGGGACCGGCTTCTTCGAGGAGCGGTTCGTGCGGCGGGAGATCGCGCCGGCGATGGGCGAGGTGGTGATGAAGAAGCCCGACGCGGGGCTCGCCTGGGGTGGCGTCCACTGGCAGTATCTCGACGACATCGCCAACGTGCCGGCGGCGGGCCGCGAGGAGCTCGCGATCGAGAAGCAGCTGTTCGTGAAGCGGTTCACGAAGGCGGGGCCCGTGCTCGAACCGGCACTTGTGGTCGAGCCCGGCGACGAACTCGTGGTGCGGCTCGTCGTGACGAGCGACCGTGACTACGAGTATCTGGAGCTCGCCGACCACCGCCCGAGCCTCACGGAGCCCGTGGACGTGCTCTCGGGCTGGCGGTTCGGCGACGGGGCGGCCTGGTACCTCGCCGTCCGCGACGCGAGCACGCAGTTCTTCTTCGAGCGGCTGCCGCGGGGCACGCACGTGTTCGAGTATTCGCTGCGGGCGGCCCACCGGGGCACGGCCTCGAGCGGCTTCGCGCGGATCCAGAGCCGCTACGCCCCCGAGTTCTCGGCCCACTCGGCCGCCGTGCCCTTGGAGGTGAAGTGAGCGAAAGGCTGGTATCCTGCCGCCGATGAGCTTCGTGCCCGAGAACCCATCGTCGCTGACCAACGAACTCGCCCGTGAGCGAAACCGCGAGGCGGCCGACCGCACGCTCCTGGCCTGGATCCGCACCAGCCTGGCGCTGATCAGTTTTGGCTTCGGCATCGAGCGGCTCGGCCAGGCGGCCCTCGACCTCGACGGCAAACTGCTCGGCTTCTCGGTGATCAAGACGCGGATCGCGGGGTCCACCCTCGTGGCCCTCGGCATCGCGGCGACCCTCGCGGGCATGTGGGAGCACCGGCACGTGCTCGCGGCGATCGCCCGGCAGGACTACCGCTACACGGATCGCCCGGCCATCGCCCGCTGGATGGCCGGCACGCTCGTGGTGATCGGGGTCGCGGCGCTGGCAACGATGCTGATCGGGTTCTGACGCGGCCTCTCCGACAGCCGGCAAACACGAAGGAGCGACGATGGATGCAGGAGATGGCGGTGCGGCGGCGGGCAAGACGATCAGGCCGCTCGACGCCTTCGAGCGGCGGGTGCTCGGTGTGCTCATCGAGAAGGCGAAGACCACGCCCGACGCCTACCCGCTCACGCTCAACGGGGTGGTGGTGGGCTGCAACCAGAAGAGCAACCGCGACCCGCTCATGACGGTCGACGAGGAGCAGGCGGCGCGGGCACTCGAGAGCCTGCGGAAGTGCGGCGCCGCCGCGGAGGTGTTCGGCAGCGGCAAGACGCCGCGGTACCGGCACCTCGCCTACGAGTGGCTCGGCGTCGGCCCGGAAGAACTCGCGATCCTCGGCGAACTCCTCCTTCGCGGCGAGCAGACCGAGGGCGACCTGCGGGGCCGCGCCAGCCGCATGGACGCGATTCCCGATCTCGACGTGCTCCGCGGGCATCTCGACCGGCTCGCGGAACGGGGGCTCGTGATCTGGCTCTCGCCGCCGGGCCGCGGTCGGATGCTGACGCACGGCCTGCTTCCCGAAGAGAAGCTCGAGAAGGTGCGGCGGGAACTCGGCCTGAGCGGCGCGGCTGCTGTGGCCGCAGCCGCACCCTCCGGTCCCGCGCACCGCGACGCAGCGGAAACGGACGATGAACCGGCGTCTCAGGCGGTCGCCGTTGTGGCGACGACGGCAACGCCGAATGCGGCGGCGCCACCGGCGGCGGCGATGCCCGACACGACCGCCCTCGAGCGAAGGATCGCCGATCTGGAAACGGAAGTCGCCGCGCTCCGGGCCCGGCTCGAGTCCCTCGAGACCGCGCTCGGCGGCTGACGAGCATCGCACGTGCTTCGCGAGGGACTGCCCGGTGCCCCGAGAGCCGGCGTATGCCGCCAAGCGCAGCCAGGATGGCGAAGCGCCGGCGGCATCCGAGAGAGAGGATGCCACGATGGCA
>CAIKWU010000256.1 GCA_903831155.1 uncultured Planctomycetaceae bacterium
GTGGAGACCAGGGGCGACCTCCTGCAGCCGCGCACCGGCAGGCCCCAGCCACCGGCTCCGCTCGACGGCACACCGCTCCCTGTCGCCGATCCGGGCGACCGTCGCGAACCGCTCGCCCGCTGGCTGACGTCGCCAGAGAATCCGTACTTCACCAGGTCGATCGTCAACCGGGTGTGGGCCAACTTCTTCAGCGTGGGGCTGGTTGAGCCGGTGGACGACCTGCGAGCCTCGAATCCCGCCAGCAACGAAAAGCTGCTCACCGCCCTCTGCAAATACACCGCCGAGCACGGGTACGACCTCAAGGCCCTGATGCGGCTGATTCTCCTCTCGGAGACCTACCGCCGGTCGAGCGATCCGCTGCCCAAGAACCGCGACGACCGCAAGTGGTTCGCGCGGGCCTATCCCCGGCGGCTGATGGCCGAGGTGCTCAGCGACGCCATTTCCGACGTGACCGGCGTCCGCGACCAATACACCGAACTCGCCATGAACGACGGCTCGACCGAGAAACTGACCGGCTACGGCGAGGACACGCGGGCGATCCAGCTCCACGACTCGGCGGTGAAGAACTACTTCCTCAAGGCGTTCGGCCGCAACGCCCGCGACATCACGTGCGAGTGCGAGCGATCGAATCAGCCCAGCCTTGTGCAGGTGCTCCATCTCTCGAACGGCCCCACGATCAACGACAAACTGTCGGCGAAGGCGGGCCGCGTGACGCAGATCCTGGCCACCGATCCCGCGCCGCACGCCGTCATCGACCACGCCTGGCTGTTGTGCTTGAGCCGCATGCCGACCGACGCCGAGAAGAAGCCTTTCGAGGAGATGCTCGCCGCCGCAAAGCCCGAGGAGAAGCGGGAGATCGTGGAGGATCTGTATTGGTCGCTGCTCACGAGCCGCGAGTTCCTCTTCCGGCATTAGAGTGATGAAGTACGCCGTCATCGTGTGCTTGTTGGCAGCCCTGCCGTGCTCGGCGGCGCCCTCGTACGACCGCGACGTCACACCCATCCTGCGGATCTACTGCTCCGGTTGCCACAACGATCGCGACAACGAGGCGGGATTTTCGGTCGAGACGTTCGCGTCGCTCCGCCAGGGCGGTGCTGAGGCGGGGGATCCGGTCGTGCCCGGTGATGCGGCCGCCTCCGCGATGATCCAGCGAATCAGGAGCACCGCCGGCGATCACATGCCTCCGGAAGACGAGCCGCAGGTGCCCCCGGCCGACCAGGCCGTGCTCGAGGCCTGGATCGCGGCCGGCGCGAGCGGCCCCGCCGTCGATGCGTCGATCCTGAGGGCGCTCGTCGTGCCGGCGCTCCCGCCCCACGCCGGCGCCAAGCCGGTGACGGCCGCCGCGGAGGCTGCCGACGGCTCACGCCTGGCGGTGGCCCGCGGCCGTATTGTGGATATCTTCGATGCCGCCGGCACCCGAATCCGCACGATCGAGGATGTTCCCGGCACGGCGACGGCGGTGCATTTCAGCCGCGACGGGCAGCGGCTCGTGATCGCGGGAGGAATCGCCGGCCTGATGGGCGTCGCCGAGATCCGCGACGCGGCGACCGGGCAGCTCGTCCGGTCTTTCGGCGGCCACCGCGACCTCCTCTACGACGCCGAACTCTCGCCCGACGAGCTGACGCTGGCCACGGCCGGCTATGACCGCTCGATCAAGCTCTGGAACGTCGGCGACGGTGCGCTGCTCCGCTCGATCGACGTCCACAACGGGGCGATCTTTGACCTCGCCTGGCATCCGACCGGGCAGCTTTTCGCCTCGGCGAGTGCTGACGAGACCGCAAAACTCTGGCGGGCGACCGACGGTGTCCGCCTCGACACGCTCAAGGAGCCACTGGCGGAGGTGTTTGCCGTGGCGTTCACCCCCGACGGCAGGCACGTGATCGCGGCTGGCCGCGACAAGCGGATTCATCTCTGGTCGGTCGTTTCACTTCAGGTTCCGGCGATCAACCCGCCGCTGCACTCGCGGTTCGCCCACGAGAGTCCGGTCGTCGCCATCAGCCTCTCGGCCGACGGAAAACACCTGCTCACGTCGGCTGAAGACCGTTCGCTCAAGATCTGGAGCGTGCCCGACCTCGTGCTTGAGCACGACTACGCCCGCCAGCCCGATCTGGTCTCGTCGATCGTTGCACGGGCCGACGGTGGATTTACGGTGGGCCGCATGGACGGGTCGCTCGAGACCGTCGCGGTCGTGGTCGACCCTGCCTCGCCTGCCGTGTCGGCAAATCCAGCCGAAACCACGCCCCCGTCCGCGGCCGACACCGCCGCCGCGACTGCGTCGGCGCCGGCCGGCGGCCTCGTCACGGTGACGGAGCGGGAGCCCAACGATCTCCCTCAGCAGGCCGAGCTGATCTCGGTTCCGATGGAGATCAAGGGAGCGGTCGGCCGGCCCGGCGATGCCGACTGCTTCCGGTTCGTGGCCAACCGCGGCCAGCCGCTCTTGCTGGAGGTGAACGCGGCCCGCTCCAAGTCGCACCTCGATTCGCGGATCGAGGTGCTCGATGCCGCCGGCCGCCCCGTGGAGCAGGTCGTCCTGCAAGCCACACGCGACTCGTGGTTCACGTTTCGCGGCAAGGATTCCACGCAGTCGGGTGACTTCCGGCTCCAGAACTGGATGGAGATGGAACTCGACGAGTATCTCTACGCCAACGGTGAGGTGGTGCGACTGTGGCGGTATCCGCAGGGGCCCGACTCGGGCTTCACGGTCTATCCCGGCAGTGGAAGCCGGCGGACGTTCTTCAGCACGTCGGCCGTGACACACGCGCTCGGCGAGCCTTCATGGATCGTGGAGCCGTTGCCACGGGGCAGCACGCCGGTGCCCAACGGGCTGCCGGTGTTCAGAATCTTCTCCGAAAACGACGACGAGCCGGAGCAGCGGTTCGGTGCAGATTCGCAGTTGCTCTTCACCGCGCCGACCGAAGGCGACTACGTGGTTCGGCTCACGGACGTCCGCGGCGCCGGGTCGGAGTCGATGCCCGACGACTATCGCTACGCGCTGGCGATCCGGCCGCCGCAGCCGGCGTTCACCGTCGCGGTGGGTGGCAAGGATCCGAAGGTGAGCCCGGGCAGTGGCCGCGAAATTACGTTTACCGCCACGCGAACGGAGGGCTTCGAAGGTTCGATCCGCATCGCCGTGGAGAACCTGCCTGCGGGCTTCGCCTTCTACGGTCCCGTCGAGATCGAGGCGGGGCAGCAGCAGGCGATCGGCGTGCTCGCGGCTGCGGCCGACGCCGCCGCGCCCGATGAGCAGGCCGACAAGGCCGTGGTGGTGAAGGCCACGGCCACGATTGCCGGGCGGGAGGTGGTGCAGGAACTCGGCACGCTCGGCGACATTCAGATCGCTGAGAAGCCGAAGGTGACGGTGGCGATCCTGCCGGGGGCCGGCCCCGCGTCGGCAAGGCAGCGGGAGGGCGAGCCGCTCGAGTTTTCGATCCGGCCCGGCCAGACGATCACCGCGAGGGTCAAGGCGCAGCGGCACGACTTCGCCGGACGGATCGAACTCGGCGGTCCCGAATCCGGCCGCAACCTGCCCTACGGCGTGTTCGTGGACAACATCGGTCTGAACGGCCTTCTGATCGTCGAGGGGCAGGACGAGCGGGAGTTTTTCATCACGGCGGCGCCGATCGTGAAGCCCTGCCGACGGCTGTTTCATCTCCACGCCACGGCGGACGGCGGCCAGGCGTCGGTACCGGTGGTGATCAACGTGCTACCGCCCGAGGCAGCGGCCCGCTGAGACGTCGTGAACGTCAAGCGAGAGGACGCCGGCAGTCCCGACGTGCCCCGGGCTGGCGTCAATGAATGGATGCTCCCGGTAGTATCTCCTTGGCCCGCCCGACAGGGCCACCGCCGATGCCCGGCCCGCGTCCACGGTAAACTGGAGGTGTTCAAACACGAATACGACGCGAACGACACGCTCCCCCCCGCGGCCATGGCATTCCTCGGCATCGAGATCGGCGGCACGAAGCTGCAATCGGCGGTCGTCGATGCCGCCGGCGCCGTGATCTGCGAACGGACCGACCAGGTCGAGCCAGCCAGAGGCGCGGCCGGCGTTCGCGACGCCCTCGAACTTCAGATCGCCGACCTCTGCGGCCGGACCGCACGTGCCGCCGGCACGACGGTTTCCGCGTCTGGCACCGAGATGGCGACACCCGAGATCGCCGCCGTCGGCATCGGCTTCGGCGGGCCGGTGGACCGCGTGGCGGGCGTCGTCGCCACGAGCTTCCACGTCTCCGGCTGGAGTGGGTTTCCGCTTGCCGCCTGGGTGTCCAGCAAGGCGGGCGGCCTGCCCGTCGCGCTGGAAAATGATTCCAACGCCGCCGCCCTCGCCGAGGCGATCCTCGGCGCCGGTCGCGGCGCAAATCCCGTCCTCTATTCCAACGTCGGCAGCGGTATCGGCGGGGGGTTCGTCATCGACGGCAGGATCTATCACGGCCGCCCTCCCGGCGAGGTCGAGATCGGCCACCTGCGCATGAATCCCGACGGCACGATCACCGAGGACGTGGCCTCTGGCTGGTCGATCGACCGGCAGGTCCGCGACCACGCCGCGGCCCACCCCAACGGGCCGCTCGCGCGGATTGCCACGGCGGCCGGCGCGACGCCCTCGGCCCGCCACCTCGCGGCAGCGATCGCGGCGGGGGATGCGGCAGCCGGCGCGATCCTCGACACGGTGGCCCGCCACTACGCGTTCGCCCTCTCGCACGCAGCGCATCTCCTCCACCCGGAGGTGATCGTGCTCGGCGGCGGGGTGGCAGGGATCGGCGAACCGTGGCGCGAGGCCGTGGCCCGCCACCTGCCCGGCTTCCTGATGGAGCCCTTCCGCCCCGGGCCCGACGTGCGACTCTCGACGCTCGGCCGGCTCGTCGTGCCCGTGGGCGCGGCGCTGGCGGCGGCGCGGCTACGGGAAGTGTTGACCGGACCTGCGATGGAAATCCATCGCAGATAGAATCGACGTTCGTTCGCAGCGCTCCCCGGCCTCCCTTTTCCCTTCCCACCCACCCGAGGACGAACCCACCATGGACATGGCGCACCCATCCGGGCAGCACGCGCTCGCCTCCTGGATCGGCGGCTACGTCGCCGCGCAGAACCGGGCGATCGAGTCGGTGCCCGTGGCGGCGATCGCCGCGGTGGCCGACCTCGTGCGGCGGGCCGGCGTCGAGGGGCGGCGGATCTTCGTCTGCGGCAACGGCGGCAACGCCGCCAACGCCGCCCACTTCGCCACCGACCTGGGTAAGGGGGCCTCGGGCGTCGTGGCCCGGCCGTTCAAGGTGCTCTCGTTGGCCGACAACGTCGCCTGGATGACGGCGCTGGGCAACGACTTCTCCTTCGACGACGTCTTCGTGCGGCAACTCACCAACCACGCCGAGCCGGGCGACGTGCTTATCGTCTCGAGCGTCAGCGGTAGCTCGCCGAACCTCGTCGCGGCGATGCGCTGGGGCCGCGAGCACGGCCTCGTCACCGTGGCGCTCGTGGGGCAGAATCGTGGCGACGTCGCCCCGCTGGCCGACTACCTGCTCGTGATCGACGATCCGCACTACGGTCGCGTCGAGGATGCACAGATGAACATTCTCCACATGATCTGCTACTGCATCATGGAGATGCCCGACGGCAAGTGCGGCGCCGCCCCACCCACCGCCAGCAAGACGTTCGCTGGGGAATCAGGAAGCCCAATCGCGTAAGCGATGGGGACATTCGCGTGGGGCGCCGGTGTGATGGCTTCAGGAAGCCCAATCGCGTAAGCGATGGGGACATTCGCGTGGGGCGCCGCTCGGGACTGCCCATGCCCGTCGCCGGACGTTCGCTACGGGCATCCTGCCCTGCGCTCTCTGCACGCCGGCTGCGCTTCGCCATCCTGGCTTCGCTTGCCGCCGAGCCCGGCTCCCGGGCACGGGCAGCCCCGAGCTCTCCGTAGCGATGTCATCAGGACGCCCAGCGCCGAGGGGCGTGGGGCCTTGCAGTGGTGTCATCAGGACGCCCAA
>CAIKWU010000257.1 GCA_903831155.1 uncultured Planctomycetaceae bacterium
CGCGAGGAGAAGCTGCTCGACCCCAACACGCTGCACGCGGTGAACATGCTGCGGCGGACGCTGTCGAGCATGCATCACGTCGACGCGATGGAGCAGCTCACGAAGCAGCTGGCGAAGTTCAAGAGCAACCGCGAGTTCATCTCGCTGATCGCTAGCTCGCGGGACGACTGACGCGGATCACGCGCGATCCGGCGAAGGTCTTGAAGCGAGAGGCATGGGCAGCCCCTCGCTGGGTTCGTGCGCCGCTCCACTCGAGGTGGGGATTGGGGTTTCGGGCGGGTTCGGCGTCAGCCGCCCACGCGAGCGTTGAGGCGGCCCAGCCAGTAGGAATACTGCGGGTCGCCGCAGCGGAACGAGAAGACGGCGTCGGGAAGACGCGACGCATCGCAACCCGGCGGCCCCGCCACCGTGGTCTCGGAACGAACCCTGACGACCACCGTGCCGTCGGCACGCCGCTCGATCGCGATCCGCTCGTCGGGAATGCCGGTCGATTCGCCGGTGGGTGCCATGGGCCGCTCGCTCGTGCAACTCCGGGCGACGCACGCGGAGCCAGCGCCCGCAGCGCCACCCCCGGTCTCAGAGTATGCCGAACGATCGTCCGCCTTTCCAGCGGTGGGCACGCGGACCCTCGGTTCCAGGGGGTGCTATACTTTCCATTTGCCGATCATGCCCCTTGGAGCCGCCCGCACATGACGCCCTATGCGTCGCTCGCCGATGACTTCTACGTGAACATGAATTTGGCCACGGAGATGGAACTCCCGAGCCAGAGGGAGACGATCCTGCAGTATTTCGAGCGGGTCCAGCGGCGGTTTCCGTCGATGCGGAAGTTCTACTGCCGGGACAAGCGGGACTACGTGCTCGAGGAGGACAAGGACCAGGGGCGGTATCGCTGGGCCGCCGTCGAGACGAAGCGGCTCTGCTCGGGCCAGGTGAACCCGCCCTCGCTCGACGCCGTGCTCGACCAGCACCGGTTGATCCTCGATCTCGCCCCCGCCTTCCTGTCGGTGAGCCCGCTCGACTGCGAGGCGCTCGACGTGCTCTTCGGCTTCGATTTCGCCTACCGCGGCAACCACAACGCCCTGCTCGCCGAAGCGCTCGGCGTCGGCCCCTCGCTCGAGCGGTTCGGCGACGTCCCCGGGGGCCGGGTGATCAACTTCGAGCCCTCGCTCACGATCGCCTGCGACGAGGACTGCCGCGTGCAGGTGCGGGTGAGCACGGAGACCCGCACCAACGCCTTCCAGGTGCGGACGGGCGAGTTCAACGAGGAGCAACTGAGCGTCTACGTGACCGCCCGGCAGTACGGCAGCCTCGATCCCGACACCACCTACGTGGACACGCTCGACCGCCTGGCGACGCTCGCCCGCGAGGTGGTCGATTCCTGCGTGGTCGAGCAGATCCTGCGGCCGCTGGCCCGGACGATCTCGCTCAAGTAGCTGGCTTCGTCAGCGGGCCCGGTCGCCGCCGCGGCCCGACTTGTTGCGGGCGTCGAGGTTGCCGGCGATCACGATCCCGATCGCCTCGACCCAGCTCGGCACATCGAGCACCGTGCTGAGGCCGCTCTCGGCGAGGATCTCGTCGTCCTCGGGGGCACGCGGACGCCGGGACCCTTCCTGGCCCGCCTCCTCGACCCCGAGAAACTCGAGCCCCTCGTCGTCATCGTCGTGACGACCCGCCACCGGCGCGAAGTCGTCCCGTCGGCCCCTCGACAACGTGGACGACCGCGACTCACCGGTCGTCCGCCGCGAACTGGCACGACGGCCGCGATCTGCATCGCCGCCCTCCGGCCGCCGCGACCGTCCCTCGCCGCCGCGCCGTCGGCGTCGGCGTCGGCCCCGTCCGTCGGCGGCTTCGTCGCCCTCCTTCGGCTCGGCGGGCCGCTCGCCCCTCGCCGCGTCACCGCGAGGCTCGGCAGCCGGCCGCGACGGAGCCCTCATGCCGTAGGAGGTGGGAACGGGCTCGTCCCCGTCTGCGGGCGAGTCGGCCCGCTCGGCACGGACCGGCCGTTCGCCGTCGGCCTCGGAGCGGGTCCGCCCGCGGCCGCCGCGGCGACCCCGGCGGCGTCGGCGCCTCGGCCTCGATTCGTCGTCGCCGGCCTCGCCGCGCGCCCGGGCGGGCTCGGCACCCGGCTCGTCGATCCCTTCGGGCCGGTCTGATCCGTCGTCGAGATCACGGTCACGATCGGCGACGACGCGCTCTCCGCGATCATCTCGATCTTCGCGATGGCTGCGGCGGGATTCGTCGCGTTCGCGGCGAGGTTCGCTGCGAACGCGGCCCTCGGCCTCTTCGTCGCGAACGACTTCGCGGTCACGGTCGCCGTCCCAGTTCGAATCACGGTCCGGATCGCGGTCCGATGACGTTGCCGACCCTTCGGTGGTGGGTGATCGCTCGCCGTCGCGGCGGCTGCGGCCGCGGCCCCCGCGGCGTCCGCGTCGCCGCCGTCGGCCCCCGCGGCGGTCGCCGTCGCCATCGCTCTCGCCGGCAGCGTCGCGGGGAGCGCCTTCCTCGGCGGGGCCGTCGGCGCGGTCGCGGCTGTCCGAAGCCGAACGCTCGTCGTCGAGCCGTCGCCGGGGACGGTCCTCCCGGGGCTCCGCATCGTCACGCCGCTCCTGACGGGCCGCGGGGCGGGCGTCGTCGCGTCGGGGAGCCGCAGGTCGGGCTGGCGGTGGTGCAGGCACGCCACCACCTCCCGAGACGCCGAGTTCGGCGGCGAGGTCGTCCCAGTTGCCGCCCTGCGGAGCGGGAGAGGCTGGTTTCGGAACGCTCTGGGGCCGCTGCGGCCTCCGCTCGGCCTGCTGCGGAGGGCGGGCTGCGGGCTGGCGAGCGGACTCGTCAGCCGGGGTGGCGCCGAGCGACTCGGCGAGGGATGCCCAGGGATCGTGGGGCTCGTGGTCCGGCATGGTCTGTTCCTGAAGCGGCCGGGGGATGGCGACGGCATCGGGCCGCCTGGCGGCATCCGCCCCGGTCGCTGAAGGATACACGAATCGGCCCGGTTACGGCAGGATCGCCGTCCGGGGGCCGTGCTCCCGACGCCTCACCACGCGTCGGGAGCACGGACCAGACGCCGGGGGCTCACGGCCTCGTGACGTTGAACTCCCGGATCATGCTGCCGTTGTCGGCCACCTCGAAGAGCGGCCGGTAGGGGCTCGCCAGGCCCCGCCGCGAGCGGCCGGCCGGGTAGTAGACGAGGTTCACGCCGAGGTTCCAGGCCGCGGGCGAGAAGTTGGTCGTCGCGCCCGTCGTGGTGACGTCGATCGACCGCGTCTGGCCGGGGATCAGATACGTGAACGTGCCCTCCATGGCCAGCGACCGCGACAGCGGTGCCCGCAGCAGCGAGCCGACGATGCCTTCGCCGTCACCCGTGCCGCCGCCCCACACCTTCCACTCGTTCGCGTCGCCGAACTGCAGGCGATAGAAGCCGGTGTAGAGGTCGACCGTGCCGGCCGTCCCCTTGATGCGGCTGCGGCGGCCGATCGAGCCGGCCTGATCGTAGACGTTGGCGGTGCCCCAGAAGCCGATCTCGTGGTAGCCCCAGACGTAGCTGATCTCGCCGCGGACCTGCGAGATGTCGGCGTTGTCGAGCCAGCTGTCACTGAGGTAGTCGTACACGGCTCCGCCCTGGAGGCCGCGGCCCTCGAAGGCCCTGGTGAAGAAGCCCGTGGTGACGAAGTTCTGGTCGCGGGCGTTCTTGGTGAAGGTCGTGCCGTTCACCGTGAGCGTCGCGGGCTGGAAGTTGGTCTGCGTGCCCCGCCAGCCGACCTGCCAGCCGACGCCGAACGCATTCCAGAACGGCATCGCCCAGTTGAGGTACTCGTTCGTGCCGTAGTTGCCGTGGAGGCCGAGGTTGGTGTCGTTGGTGAAGGCCGTGACGCCGGCGCTCGCGGTGAAGTCGCGGTACCACCGCCAGCCGTAGTAGGGCTTGCCGAACCGTCGCATCCACGAGCAGAAGCGACCGCTGTGGTGGCACAGCGGATCCTCGTCCTCGCAGGCGTAGGGATCGTCGTAGAACGACTCCACGTGGAGTTGCACGGGATACTCGCCCATCAGCATGCCACCCTCGCCGCCCATCATCGAGCCGTCGTCGCCCATCGCCATGCCGTCGCCCATCATCGACGGGTCCATCATCGACGGGTCCATGCCATCCGCCGTCCCGAGGGAGTCGATGCTCAGCGGCATCTCCTCGGTGACCGACGGAGCGGAGGCCGAGGGAGCGGGCGTGGAGATCGTCTCGGTGGGAGCAGCGGCGGCAGCGGAAGGAGTCGAGGACGGCGTGCGGCCCGGCACGGCAGCGTCGTCGAGGGCGCCCACGCGGGGCTGCTGGGCCATCACCGAGGGGATGCCATCGGCGTTCATGGCGATCCGCGGACGGCTGCCGGGGGTGGCGGTGTAGCGGGGCGCCAGGCCGCCCCCGAGCCGGTCGCTGCCGGCGGCCGTGAGCTCCACGGCGTTGGCCCGCCGCTCCATCGCGACGGCCTGCTGGCCTTCCGCCGCGAGAATGCGGCGGTTGGCATCGCCCTGGGGAGTCCGCATCGTCATCCCGAAGAGCTTGCTCGGGTCGTTCGTGTTGAGCACCTGCTCGAACATGCCGGGAGCGCTGGCAGCCGGCGGCGGAGCGACCGGCCGCTGCGACCGGGTGGCGGGGCGTGATGCCACCGGGCGGGCGGCGGGAGCGGCCCGCGGCACGTCATCGGGCAGGACGACCGCGGCAGGAGCGCCGACAGTCGGTCCGGCCGCGACCGGGGCATTCACGGCGGCGGGGGGCTGCGGCATCGGAGCCGGCTCCGACGTGGTCGGGCCTGCGCCCGACTGCGTCGCGGCCCGGTGGGGCGTCCAGTTCAGCTGGCTCTCGGCGGCCCTGCTGAGGCCCGCCGACGACAGCGAGAGGATCGTGACGAGCGCCGTTCGTGCGATGCTCGTGGTGCCCATTGCGACGTTCATGCCAGACCTCCGATTGCGGCGTCTGCCGGGCGTCGATGCGCGGCAGACTCTGTGCGATCGGAATCGGTATCGTCACCGGCACGCCCGGAACTTTCGCCAAACTCGACGCGATCCGCAGGCCTTGCCCAGGCTTCCTGCTTTCGTCAGGTTCGGGGGAGTGCGGAAGCCAGGTCGTCGCGGAGGTCTTCGAAGGCTTCGAGGCCCACGGAAAGTCGGATGAGCCCGTCGGCGATGCCCACGGCCCGCCGTGCTTCGGGGGCGTAGGAGCCGTGCGACATCACGGCCGGGATCTCGATCAGCGACTCGACCGCCCCGAGGCTCACGGCGAGCTGGAAGAGCCTCGTCGACTCGACCACACGGCGGGCCTGGGCCGCCGAGCCCCGCACCTCGAAGCTCACGATCGTGCCGCCGGCGGCCATCTGCCGCATCGCCAGGGCATGGCCCGGATGGCTCGCGAGACCGGGGTAGTGGACCTTCTCGACCGCGGGATGCTCGACGAGCCATTCGGCCAGCCGGAGGGCCGTGGCCGACTGGGCGAGCACGCGGAGTTCGAGCGTCTTCAGGCCCCGCGAGCAGAGAAAGGCCTCGAGCGGCCCCATCACCGCGCCCGTGGCGTTTTGGAGCCAGTGGAGCCGCGTGCCGAGGTCGGCATCGCGGACCACGAGCGCCCCGCCGAGCAGGTCGCTGTGGCCGCCGATCGATTTTGTGGCGGAGTGCATCACGATGTCGGCGCCGAACTCCAGCGGCCGCGAGAGCGCGGGCGTGGTGAGCGTGGCGTCGCAGGCGAGCAGGGCTCCGGCGGCGTGGGCGATCTCGGCGCAGGCCGCGATGTCGGTGATCGTGAGCAGCGGGTTGCCCGGCGACTCGACCCACACGAGTTTCGTCTTCGGCCCCACCGCGCGGGCCACGGCCGCGGTGTCGGAGGTGTTCACCGCCGTGACGGCGATCCCCCGCTCGGCGAGCACGCGGTTGAAGAGCCTCCAGGTGCCGCCGTAGATGTCGGTGCCGGTCACGATCTCGTCGCCGGGGCCGAGCAGGAGCGTGGCGCCGTGGGTGGCCGCCATGCCCGAGGCGTAGGCCAGCGCCCGCACGCCGCCGTCGAGGTCGGCGAGCGTCTTCTCGAAGGCGTGCCGCGTCGGGCTGCCGGTGCGGGCGTAGTCGTAGGCCGACGTCATCGAGGCGTCGGGCTGCACGAACGTGCTCGCCAGGTGGAGCGGCGGCACGACGGCCCCGGTGGCGGGATCGTGCTCCTGGCCGACGTGGATGGCACGGGTGCGGAACTGCATGAAAAGCCTCCCGCCGCCGGGCGGGCGGCTACGCGCGGTCGAGGGCCTGGGCCAGATCGGCGACGAGATCGTCGGCGTCCTCGATGCCGCAGGCCATCCGGATCATGTTGTCGGCGATGCGGAAGGCCTGCCGCTCCGCCGGCGTGTAGTTCCAGTAGCTCATCACGAGCGGCTGCTCGATCAGCGACTCGACGCCGCCGAGGCTCGGGCCGATGCGGGGGATCTTCGCCGCGTCGACCACGTTGGCCGTCTGACGCCAGTCGGCATCCTTGATGAAGAAGGTGACGAGCCCGCCGCAGCCCCGCATCGTGCGGGCGGCGACGTCGTGGAAGGGATGGCTCTCGAGGCCGGGATAGAGCACCCGCTCCACCTTCGGATGCGATTCCAGGAACCGCGCGACGGCGAGGCCGTTGGCGTTGTGCCGCTCCATCCGCAGGGCGAGCGTCTTCAGGCCGCGCTCGAGCAGGTAGGCGTTGTGGGGTGAGTTGATGCCCCCCATGATCCCGCGGAGGTTCCGCACCGGCTCCATCAGTTCCGCCCGGCCGATCACGGTGCCCGCGAGCAGGTCGTTGTGGCCGCCGAGATACTTCGTGGCCGAGTGGAGCACGAAGTCGACCCCGGCCGCGAGCGGCTGGAGGTTGTAGGGCGTGCAGAGCGTGGCATCGATCAGTGTGAGCACGCCGCGGCGGCGGCCGAGGTCGGCGAACCGCTCGATGTCGACGACGCTCAGGTGCGGGTTGGTGGGCGACTCGCTGACGAGGAACTTCGTCTTGGGCGTGATCGCCGCCTCCATGGCGGCGTAGTCGCAGGTCTTCACCTCGCGGAAGCCGACGCCGAACCGCGTGAGGTGCTTCCGGCAGAACTCGCGGCTGCGGTGGTAGCACTCGTCGAAGAAGATGATCTCGTCGCCGGCGCTGACGTGGGCCATCAGGAGGCCGACGAGGGCCGCCATGCCGCTGGAGAAGAGCACGGCCTGCTCGCCCCCCTCGAGGGCTGCAAGTTTCCGCTCCACGACCCGCTCGCCGGGGTTGCCGTAGCGGCCGTATTCCTCGCGGGGATGGTCCTCCTCGATGAAGTCGATGATCGACTGCGTGTCGGAGAAGGTGTAGGTGCTCGACGCGAAGATCGGATCGGTGATGGAGAAGCCGAGTTTCTCGCGGGCCTCGCCGGCATGCACGGCCGCCGTCGAGGGGCCGGCCGGCCGCGCGGGGGTGGGCGGCGCGGCAGCGGACGACCGAGCCGGGTCGGGGGCGTTGGTCGTGGGCATGCCGAGTCCTTGCCTGGCTTTCAGCGGGCGTCTGGTCGCGGGGAGTGTAGTCGCGTCCGCCGGGTTCTTCCAGTAAAAGTGTGTCATGCCTTCACGTCGACGCGCCGCGAAATCACCCGCGAAAACCCCGGGTCCGAAGCCCCTCGTGCCCCCGGCGCGGGTGTTCGTCACGCTGGCCTCGCTCGCGGCGGCGACGCTGCTGGTATGGATGGGGCTCCTCGAGCCGCTGGTCGGGGGGATCGTCGACGCGGCCGTCCGCAACATCATCACGCTCATCCTCGCGTTCTCGGGGCTCGTGAGCGTGCTCGGCTGGTTCCTCTTCCAGAGTGGCCATGCGCCGCGGCTGAAGCGGGGAGTGCTGGTGGGCCTGCTCGCGGCGGTGGGGCTGGCATGTGCGGTGCTCCGCATCGAGCGGGTCTCGGGTGATCTCGTGCCGGAGTTCATGTTTCGCTGGAGCCCGTCGCGCGATCGCACGCTGCCGAAGGCTGCTGCGGCCGCCGCCCCGACCGCCACGGCCTGGGAGGCCACGCCGGTCGATTTTCCGAGGTTCCTCGGTCCGTCGGGCTCCGGATCGATCGAGGGCCCGGTGCTCGATCCCGACTGGGAGGCCCGGCCTCCGGAGAAGCTCTGGCGGCGGCCGATCGGCGCCGGCTGGGGCGGCTTCGTCACCTGCGGCGACCATGCGGTCACGCTCGAGCAGCGGGGCGAGGAGGAGACGGTCTCCTGTCAGTCGGTGGCCACCGGTGAG
>CAIKWU010000258.1 GCA_903831155.1 uncultured Planctomycetaceae bacterium
CAACGCGAGGGGAGCAGGTCGCCATCACGGGCCTGCTCCCCTCTGTGTTTTCACGGGCAGCCTCAATCCGCCCGCACCACTCTCCGCCCCCGACCACCACTCGCCCTTCCCGGCCGCGAATACACGCCCGCCCGATCAGCCGACAGGCATCGACCGGAGGCACACTGGCGTAATCCCTCGATCTTATCGCCCACAGTGACAGCCACGGGGAATACGAGTCAAACTCGATAGTCGCGCGTCGACTGGTGAAAGCCCAACGCCGTGAGGCGTGGGGTGAATCGGTCCAAGACTCCGGGTCCAGCGTGGTTCGCCCGCGGCCTCACGGCCGGTCGGCTTTCACGCTCCCCGCACTCGAACGCGCGGATCAAGTGTGATCCGTAGAAGACGTTCTGCGCGGCCTGAACGGTCCGGCTGACGACTCGCTCTCGCCGCGGATTCGTCCCAGCCTGTGGCGGATTCGTCCCTGGATTTGCCCGATTCGTCCCTGCCGTTACCCGATTCGTCACATTCCCGGTTTTGTGGTTCGCTGCTCGAGAAGCGGATGTAGAACCTGCTGGTTCATTCGTTTACGGATGACGCGTTCAGGAGTCTGCTTGCTATGCGGTTTGCCCGTCTTCCCCACGTGTTTTCCTTCAACGCGGATGCCTTGCTCGCATCACGTGCCGTTTCTGTTCGGGCCGTCACCTACGACCGCGTGTCGGTGGGGAATGCTGGCAATGCCGGCCAGACGACCTGCTACGGTGCCGGGGCCAACGAGCCTTCGACCTGGGTGATGGCAGCGGTTCGGCTTTCATGTGCGGCATGGGAAGCATTCCGGCGGTGCAAGCGGGCTTCTTATGTGCAGGTTTCAGCGATTCCAACGATCGCCGCCCTCGTGGTCAGCATGAGTGGCTCGTTTGCCGCCGCGCAGGGAACGTGGAACGTCCTCACGCAGTATCAGTACGCCATCAGCACGGGCACGAGCGACTCCACGCTCACAGCCGCGAGCGATTGGTTCTCTGGCGTCAACGCCTACTACCGAACGGGGACGGCGGGCACGGCGCCCACTGGGTTCGGTGCCGTCTACACGGGCTCCAGTGCATCGCTGAGCGCTGCCGACTTCTCGGGCTCATCGTATTCCGATATCGCAACGGTGGGCTCGCTTTGGAACTACACCAGCAAGGCCCCCATTACGAACTCGACCAATCTCTTCACCGTCACACCCATGGCGACCGGCACGGGGCCGATCACAAGTTCGCGGCCCGCGAGTCTTACCAATAACCTCTATGTTGCCGGTCCGGGCATGAACTACATCGCCCAGAACGCTGGCCAGTCCTTCGCCGCCCAAAATGGCTCCAACTTCCGGCTCAGGAACGGCTCTGCGGGTGACGTGAATCTCACTGGGGCGTCCAGCAACGCGACGGCAAACACCTCAACGGGCATCACGTTTCTGGGCTACACGAGCGCGACGCCGACGACGCTGTCGTCGGGCACCTATGTGTATGCACTCGCCCTGAGTACGAACGGCGCAGACCCTGCTCGTTAC
>CAIKWU010000259.1 GCA_903831155.1 uncultured Planctomycetaceae bacterium
CGCCGGCGGGTTCGATTCGCTCGGGTTCACGGGCGGCTCGCGGCCCCCGGCGGCTCCTCCCGCCGGGCCTCCCGGCCGGCTCGACGTGACCTGGCAGGGCCGGCTCGACTTCGACGGCCGCACGGCGCGGTTCATCGACGGTGTGGTCGCGAAGGGGGCGACGGCCGACGTGCACTCCGGCTCGCTCGACGTGATCTTCGATCGTCCGTTCGAGTTCGCCGCCGGCGCTCCGCAGCGCGGCGCCGGCCAGCCGGAAGTGGCGCGGATCGCATGCGGCGCCGGCGTGAAGATCCACAGCGAGTCGGTCGACGAGTCTGGACAGCCATCCGTCGAGGAGCTCTTCGTCCGCGACCTGGTGATCGATCGTCCGACCGGCGACGTGACCGGAACCGGGCCCGGTCGACTGACCAGCACGCGGGCGGGCCAGTCGCCGTCGATGTCGCTGCCCACCGGTCCGCCGGGCGCCGGCGGGGCGGCCGTGAAGCCGGTGTCGGCGCCGCGGAAGCCCGACGGCCTCACCTACCTTGGCGTCGATTTTCAGCGGGGCCTGCGGGGCAACCTCAACCGCCGCACGATGGAGTTTCATCAGCGGGTCGAGGCGATCTGGGGGCCCATCGCCAAGCGCGGCGACGCGCTCGATCCCCACGCCGCCGGCGGCCTTCCCGAGGGCGCCGTCACGATCGACTGCGACGTGCTCGGCGTGGGGCAGACGCCGCCGCTGCCGGGGCAGCAGCGATCGAGCATCGAGATCGGCGCCGGAGGCAACGTGCTCGTGGAGGGGGAGTCGTTCACGGCGCGGAGCGCCCGCCTCACCTGGAGCGAGGCCAAGGACCTGATCGTGTTCGAGGGGGACGGCCGCAGCGACGCCCAGCTCTTCCGCCAGCTCAAGGCGGGTGCCCAGCCCTCGACGGCGTCGGCCGGCAAGATCCTCTTCTGGCCCGGCCTGAACCGGGTGGACGTGGAGGACGCGAGGTTCCTGGATCTCGACCAGCTTCGGGGTGCCGGCGGGGCCGGCGGTCTGCCGGGCGGCCTGCCCGGTGGCGGTGGCGGCCCACGTCCGCTCACGCCGCCCCGCGTGCCGGGCACGTGAGTCACGCCAGCCGCCGCGACTCCTGGTCGAGCGCGTCGAGCACGAACCGGAGCGCGTCGGGGGCGACCTTGTCGTAGTACTCGACGCCATGCCCGCCGCCCCTCGGCTCGAGCACGGCGACGTGCGGGATGCCGAGCGCGGCGAGCTTGCCATGCAGCCGCACGGCGCCGTCGTGCCAGTGGACGTCGTCGGGATCGCTGGCGAAGAACTGGTGCCGCGGCCAGTTGAGCGGGTGCACGTGCAGGATCGCCGTCTCCTGCCGTGCCCGCTCGACGTCGCCGAACAGCTGCCAGAGCGTGTCGTACGACTCGCCGTCGTCGCGATCGCCCGCCTCGCGCATCGCCTGGTGGAAGTCGATCGCGGGGGCGATGGCCGCCGCCACCGGAAACGTCGCCGGATGACGGTAGGCGATCCGCAGCGCCCCCTGGCCCCCCATGCTCGTGCCGACCAGCGCGATGCCGGGCGGCTCCACGCCGAACCGCCGCGAGACCTCGCCACGGATCGTCTCGACCACGTAGCGCTCGGGCGTGATGCCGCGGTCGAACGAGGGCACGATCCGGTCGAGCCACCACGACCGGCCGGTCCGCGGCGCGATCACCGGCAGCCGCTGCTGCTCGACGAGCTCGGTGAGCGCCGGCATGTCCTGCAGCCAGCGCTCCCGCACCCCATGCAGGTAGATCAACGCCCGGCCCGGCCGGGGCTCGGGGGGCGCGTGCAGTTCGCAGGCGTGGCCGCCCACCTCGATCACCGACCAGTGGGCACGCGGTGGAGGCATCACGACTGCAACGGGGCGGGGAGAACCGCCACTATTCTAGCGGGGCGTCGGGCCGCTATCCTGCTCCTTCTCCCGCCGGCCGGCACGGCAGGCGGACGACCCGCAGGGCTGCGACACGATGGAAATCCTTCTTTCAGCCGACGACCTCGCCGCCGGCATCGGCCGCCTGTCCGACGACGTGAAGCGCGAGGTCGGCCGCCGGCCGCTCACGGTGGTCGGCGTGCTCACCGGCAGCATCGTGCTCGTCGCGGACCTGATCCGTCGGCTCGAGGGCCCCGTGACGGTGAGCATGGTCTGGGCCAGCAGCTACCGCGGCACCGACACGCGGCCGGGCGAGCTCGAGCTCAGGCTCGATCTGCTCCCCGACCTGGCGGGTCAGGACGTGCTCCTCGTGGACGACATCTTCGACACGGGGCACACCCTCAAGGCGCTCCTCGCCGAACTGCGGCGGCGCGGGGCGGCGAGCGTGCGTTCGCTCGTGCTGCTTCGCAAGACGGGCCGATCGGAGGTCGACATCCAGCCCGACTTCGTCGGCTTCGAGATTCCCGACAAGTTCGTGGTCGGCTACGGACTCGACTTCGACGGTGACCTGCGGCACCTGCCGCACCTCGCGGCGCTCGACGACGACGACATCGCCGCAGCCCGCGCCGCACAGGCACGATGCACAGAGCCCGCCGCCCGGTCCTGATCGCCCTCCGTGGGCTCGACCCGGTCGGCACGGGCCGGCAGGCCGAACTCCTCGCCCGCGGGCTGACGTCCGGCGGACGCGACGTGCACGTGGCGATCACGTCGACCGGCGGCAGCCTCGCTCCGCGGCTTCGCACCGCCGGGATCGAGGTTCACGAGATCGGCCGGCGGCCCGTGGCCGACGTCGCCGCGGGCGTGCGGCTCGCCGGGCTCGTGCGACGGCTGGGGGCCGGGTCGCTGCTCACGTTCGGCAGGCGGCAGGCCGCGATGGCCGGGCTCGCACGGCTCGCCGCACCGGGCGTGCGGACGATCGTTCACGTGGCGGTGCCCCCACGGCACCGCGGCGAGGGCCGCGTGCTGCGGCGCGTGGACGGGGTCGTAGCGATCTCCGAGGCCGTGGCCGAGGCATGCCGCCGGCACGGGGTCGCGGGCGGGCGGATTGCGGCGGTGGTGCCCGGCATCGAGCCCGACCAGGGGGCCGGGCTCGCGCGCGAGGCGGTGGCGGAGCGGCTGGGGCTCGATCCCGCCTGCGAGTGGACGCTCTCGGTCACCCCGCTCGTCGCGGAGGCGAGGCTCGAGCGGCTGATCTGGGGCGTCGATCAGCTCGGCGTGGTCCGCAGGGGGATGCAGCACGTGCTCGTGGGCTCCGGGCCGCAGCTCCGGCGGGTGTGGCGCCGGGCCCGGGTGCAGCACCTCGCCGAGCGGCTGTTCGTGATGCCGCACTGCGAGATCCTGCCCGACCTGCTCGGCCACGTCGTTCTTGTCTGGCAGTCGGGCGTGACCGCGTGCGGCGGCGTGATCCTCGACGCGATGGCCCGGGGTGTGCCCGTGGTGGCGGTGGCGACCGCCGCGGCACGGCAGCTGGTGGCGAGCGGCGAGACGGGCTGGATCGTGCCGGCGGTGCCGGAGAGCGAGTTGCCGCGACGAGCCTTCACGATGCTCGAGAACGAAGCGGAGCGAGTGCGGTTCTCCACGACGGCCCGCGATCGCGCGGCCGGGGTGTTTTCCGTCGAGCGGATGGTCGCCGGCTTCGCTGCCGTGCTCGACGAGCTCGCCTGACGGGATCGCCCCCCGTCAGGGCACGACCCGGAACGCCCAGTTGTCCATGCAGCCCGAGCCCTCGCCGTCGCGGACGGTCACGAACAGCCGGTAGGCGCCGGGTCGTGGCGGCACCTTGATGACCACGTGGCCATCGGCGGCCGACTCGACGACGCAACCCTCGACGCGGTCCGGCTCCCGTTCCCGATCGCCCCCCTCCTTGCGATCGTCGCTCTCGCGACGCACCTCCCACTGGTAGGCGAGCGTTCTTCCCTCCGGATCGCGATACCGGGCCAGCGCGTTCACGATCGACTCAGGCTTGATGGTCTGGTTCGCCAGCGGCACGTCCGACTCCTCGAGCACGGGAGCCCGATTCGCCGGCCACTGGCCCGTCCAGGCCCGCGACACCGCATCGACCGTGATCGTCTTCTCGCCGGTGGGCAGGAACATGCCGAACCAGCTGGCGGTGGCCTCCTGCTTGCTGCCCCAGAGGAAGGCATAGGTTCCGAGGCACCGCTTCTCGTCGGCGAGGATGTCGCTGGTCGTCACGGCGTAGGTGGCCGCCTTCTGCCGGCTCGTCGGCTCGATCGGCGCCTTCCAGTCGGTCAGGGCCGTCTCCCAGGGGCCCGGCAGCCCGTATTCGGTGACGCAGTAGGGCTTCGTCCAGCCCATCCGCACCGCCGCTTCGCCCACGCCGCCGGCGCCTGCGTAGGCATTGATGCCGAGGATGTCGACCTCCGGGGCGTGGCGGATGATCGCCGCCACCTTGTCGTCGTTGACGTTGGCCACGACCGTCATCACCGGGTGGTTCGGGTCGAGCGACTTGATCAGGGCGGCGAGGTGATTGACCTCCCTCCAGATCCGTTCGTTGGCGCCGTTGCTCGTGGGCCCCTCCATCTCGTTGCCGAGGCCCCAGGAGAGCAGGGCGGGGTGATCCTTGAGCTGGCGGACCGCGGTCTCGACGGCCTGCCGCTGCCGCTCGATCTGCACGGGATCGTCGTAGCGGAAGCCGTGCCGCTCGTGGCCGAGCCAGAGGCCGACGGTGACGGCGATGCCGAGGCGGTGGGCCCGATCGAGAAGCGATTCGCCGTCGGTCACGCGGGAGGCGCTCTCGGGATCCCAGGTGCGGATCGCGTTGCCGCCGCAGGCGGCGAGCACCTCGAGATGGTCGATCCCCGCGGCGCCGCGGATGCGAAACGCTTCGCCGTTGCGGACGAGCCGGAAACCCTGCTCGGCGTTCCCCTCGACGCGGACGACGGAACCGCCGGCATGGGCCTCGCCGGCAGCGATCATGAGCAGGGCGAAGGCCGCCGCCGCGAGCCGCGTGTCATTCCAGTTTCGCATCGAACTCGAGCTCCTTGAGCCGTCCTGCGGCCGCCTCGGCAGGCTTCCAGAACCAGCCCTTCGTGTCCCAGCACTGGCAGAACTTCAGCTCGTCGGTGAGCTGACGGTAGGCGGCGATCGCCTCCTTGGGCTTGTCCTGCTTCTCCCGCAGTTGGCCTTCGATGAACAGGCACGTGCCCACGTCGTTGAGCGCCCAGGCGTCGTGGGCCTTGTCTGCGGCCGCGAAGTCGGTGAGGCTCGCCTGCTGCTTCTTCGCCTCGGCTGCGTAGAGCTCCCGGCACTTGCCGGTGTAGGCGAGCACGTCGTCGCCGTTGCCGGCGGCGAGCGCCTCCCAGGCCTTCTTCGTGAGCGTGGCGGAGGAATGATCGCCGAAGTCCTGGGCGCTCGCCGAAGCGGGCATGAGGGTGATCGCCAGGCAGGCGGCAGACGCGGCCAGCCATGGACGAAGCGCGAGCCAAGTGTCGGTCCACATGAGCGATGGAACTCCAAGGAGGATCGGTGAGTATCGAGAGTCTACGCCCGGACGGCCGCGAGCGTCTGGCCGGCGGTTTCGCTTCGCAGGTGGCCGTCCTCGGCGACGAGCCTGCCGCCCTTGAAGACCTTCGCGGGCAGGGAAAACATCCGGGCGAGGTCGCGGTCGGGGCGGTAGAGCGTGATGTCGGCGTCGGCCCCCGGGCCCAGATGCCCCTTCTGGGCGAGCCCCGCGATCCGGGCCGGCGCCGCCCGCGTGACGATGCAGAGATCCTGCAGCGAATACTCGCGGTCGAGGTGCACCAGCGGGCTCCGTTTTCGGACCACCGGGTGGATCCGCTCGAAGGCCGCGCGGCGGAAGGCGGCGTCGCCGAGGAGTGCCATCAGGTGCGGGTAGGCCGTGAAGTGGGCCCCGTTGGGATGGTCGGTGGTGAGCGCCACCCGCCACGGGTCGCTCGCCGTGAGGAACCACTCCAGGCCGATCGCCCACTGCCAGGCGTGGATCAGGCTCTTCTCCTTGTAGGCGATCGGGAGGATGCCGCAGCCGCCCGAGAGATGCAGGTCGTGCGACGCCCAGGGCACGCCCGTCGCATGGGCGAGGTGCTCGGCGGCGGCGGAGTCGCCCGTCATCGCCACCGTCTTTCCGAAGAGGATCTGGCCGACGTCGAGCGTGAGCGACTCGTGTGCGTTGAAGTGTTCCACGAGCGGTGCCACGCCCGACCCGAACGAGCCCTCGTCGAGATCACCGCCGGCATAGCTGTGGAACTGCACGTGGGCGAGGTGGGCCCGGCGGCCGCCGAATGTCTTCATCGTCTCGAGGAGCGTTCGCCAGTTGCCGGGCAGGCCGAGGTTCGCCGTGTGCACGTGGAGCGGATGCGGCAGGCCCAGGTTCTCCACGGCGGCGGCAAGCCGCTCGAGCAGGATGCGAGGCGTGAGACGGCGGCCCGGCAGCGGCGTGTCGAGGTCGTGGTGGTCGCCGCGGCCCGCTCGCCAGAACGCGGACCCACCGGGACTGGCCACCTTCACTGCCCAGCCACGGCCGGCGCGGACCGCGTCGCCCACGAGCCGCCGCGTGTCGCTCGCGTCGCCGCGGTCGAGGGCGTCGAGCACGGCTGCGTCGTCGGCCGCGAGCAGGTAGATCCCCTTGTCGAGGATCGGCAGGTCGGCGAGTTCCTGGTGCGCCATCGCGGCGGCCGAGGTGGCGATCGCCGCGTCGAAGACGGTCGTGTAGCCGAGGGCCGCGTAGGCGGCGCCAGTGGCATGGATCGTGGGCACCGCCGCGGGAAATCCCTCGCGGCGGGCGAGGTGCGGGCTGATGCGCCGGCCAAGGCCCACCTTGGGCCCCGCGATGTGGCTGTGGAGGTCGACGCCCCCGGGCATCACCACGAGTCCGGCGGCATCGATCCTGCGAAACGCCGACGGGTCGGCGGGCCGAGCCACAATCCGGCCGTCCTCGATCCAGAGGTCGTCGATCACGCCGTCGCGGCCTGTCGCCGGATCGTGGATCGTCCCGCCGGCGAGCACGAGGCGGTCGGAGGTGGAGGGGGTCATGCGACGGATCCCTTCCGTGCAGCGACGCGTGCGACGAGGCGACGCAGCGTGTCGGCATGGGCAGGCAGCCGCACGATCGCGATCGCGTCGCCGGCCCGCTCGAGGGCGGCGGCCACCTCGGCGGTCGCATCGCCCACCACGATCACGCAGTCGGCCTCGCGGCGGTCGATCAGCCGCCCGGCATCGGCCTCGGTGGGCAGGAACCGCCCGCCCTCGCGATTGGCACGGTCGATCGCCCCGGCGGCTCCGTACCGCCAGGTGCACACGGCGATGGCCGCGTCGTTTCGCTCGCCGAGCTGGATCTCGAACGCCGGCTTCGCGTGGGCGAGCGAACGCACGAGCGACGCCGCGCTCCAGGCGGCGAGGCCGACGGCGTCGGCCGACCAGTCGGTGACGAGGGCCACGCTGCGGGCGGCGGCGATCGCGGCGGCCACCTCGCGGGCGGCGGCGAGCGCCCAGGAGCCGCACGCCGCCTCGTCGATGCCGACGTCACGAATCAGGGCCTCGACGAGCCGCGCGGCGTCGATCGCCGTGTCGGCTGCGGCGATCACGTGCCGATGATCGGTGCCCGACACGGAAACGTCGCGGGGTCCGACGGCGATCGTGCGGCGGCGGACTGTGCCGGGGGCGGGGGCCACGAACCGGTCGAGAAACCCGGGCCACGACGCCTCCGGATCGCAGAACCAGAGCAGCACGAGGTCGGCGCGATCGCGGAGTTCCTCCGGTGCCGCCGTGACCGACCCGATCCGGGCGACGAGCGGGCCGATGATCCGCGATGTCTCGGGGCTGCCGGGGTCGACGGCTGCATCGACCGACTCCGCGAGGTCGCAGGCGGCCAGCGCCACCGCGGCGTCGGCGGCGACGAGACCCGTGAGGAGCGGCCACCGGGCGGCGGCGATCGCCGCCGCGGCACGGTCGAGATCAGCGTCGGCGAAAGCGTCGGCGGTCATGCAGACCGGAGCATGATCGCTCGTTCGCCGTCAGGCAAGGCCCGTGAGCGGGCCGTCGCCACAGTAGTCGGGATTTCCGAACCGCTCGAGGCCGGTGTGGCCCATCGCATGGGCGAGTGCGAGCAGGAGCCGGTTGTGTGGCGCGCCGGAATGGTCGAGGGCCCGGCCGGTCGTGAACCCGAGGCCGCCCCCCACGAGCACCCAGGGGATGTCTTCCTGCGAATGCGAGTTGCCCTCGCCGAGTTCGTTGGTCCAGAGGATCGTCGTGTTGTCGAGAAGGGAGCCATCGCCGCCGGGCTCGGGCGTTTCGGCGAGCCGCTTCGCCAGGTGCGCGATCTCGCCGGCATACCAGGCGTTGATCTTCGTGAGCTTCTCCTGCGCGGCCGCGTTGGAGTTGGGCTCGTGGGAGAGTTCGTGCTGCCCCTCGTCGACCCCGATCCACTTCATGTGGGGCTGGCCGACGGAGTTGGTGTATTGCAGGCTCGCGACGCGGGTGAAGTCGGCGGCGAGCGCCGAGACGACCAGCTCGATCTGCATCCGGCTGATCCGCGGCATCTGGTCATTCTGCTCGACCACTCCCTGCTCGAGCACCGGCACGGCATGGTGCGCCGCGGCGGGCTCCGCCGCGAGGTCCCGCTCGAGCCCCCGCACGAGCGCGGTGTGGTCGTCGAGGATCCGGCGGTCTTCGGCGGGCAGCGTGGCCGCCACCTTCGCGAGGTCTTCGTGCACCTCGTCGAGGATGCTCCGCATGCTCTCGCGGTCCTTGGTCTCGCCGTACAGCCTGGCGAACATCTGGTAGGGGTCGTCGGTCGGGGCGACCGGCTTGTTGGGGCCCGCGTAGACCATCCGCGTCCAGGTGTCGGCCTTGTTGGGCACGAGCACGCCGAACTCGAGCGAGCCGAACCGCGTGGCGGTGGCGGGCGAGGCCTGGAGGTGCCGGCGGATCTCCTGATCGATCGAGATGCCGCTCGCCCAGCCAGCGGGCGACGCACCGCCTCCCTGGATGTTGCCGGGGAAGAGCTCGATGCCCGTGAGCAGGCAGCCCATGCCCCGCAAGTGATCGTCGCCGTCGCCGCGGACCTTGTTGTGCACGCCCTTGAGCGTGAGCAGGCGATTCTTGAAGGGCTCGAACGGGGCGAGGATCGGCGGGAGCTCCCGGTCGGCGAGCGGGCCCACTTCCGGCCAGAAGTTCCTCTTCACGACGCCGTCGGGGCTGAACACGATCACCAGCCGCCGCTTCGGCGCACCAGTCGCCGCGGCCAGGCTCGGCAGGTTGCCGAGAAAGGGGAGCACGGCCGAACTCACGCCGAGCCGGCGGAGCAGGTCGCGGCGGGAGAGCAGGAAGCGACTCATGGCGGAGCGTCTCGGGGAACGTCCGGGGCGGGCGTGGTGGCCGCGCCGCCTTCCGGCGGCGGAAACGCCGCGACCTCCATGATATCGACCAGCAGCCGACGGATCTCGAAGCCGCCTGCCTCGAACGACGCCCGCAGGCGGGGGAGCGTGTCGGGCCCCCAGGCCCGGACCGGCTGCTTCACGATCGCGTGAAAGATCGCCTGCACGAACGCCTCCTGGGCGTCGTGGCTCGTCGCGCAGTAGTCGCCGAGTTCCTTCGCGCCCCGGAACGTGGCGGCCGGCCCGGTGCGGGGCCGGTATGACCCCGAGGCGTTGATCGGCTTTTCGACGCCCCCTGCAGGCTCGACCGTGCGATGCCGGCCGATGGCGTCGAACTCCTCGAGCGCGAAGCCGAGCGGGTTGATCATCGTGTGGCACGACTGGCAGGCCACCGCCGCGGTCTGGGCGGCGACCCGTTCGCGGGTCGTGAGGTCCGGCGCCTGGTCGGCCGCCAGGGGCGCGATCGCCTGCTTCGGAGGTTTGAGCACGTTGCCGAGGATGCTCCGTGCGAGGAACACGCCGCGATGGATCGGCGACGAGGAGGCCGGATAGGAGAGCACGCACATGAGGTATGGATGGGAGAGCACGCCGCCGCGGCGGCCCTCGTCGAGGCGGACGGCCGTGAACGGTGTGGCCGCAGGCAGATCGACGCCGTAGAGCGGGGCCAGCCGGCCGTTGAGGTGCACCTCGTCGGCGGTGAACAGGCGGCGGAAGTCGCCGCTCCGCCAGGCGACGTCGTCGAGCATGATCTCCAGGCTCGTCCGCAGGTCGGCCGCGACCTCCGGGGTGAACTCCGGGTGGCGGGACGGATCCTTCACGATCTCGGGGCCGAGATCGACCCGCAGCCACGAGAAGAGGAAGTCGCGAACCTTGGATCGCGCGAGGCGATCCGCCACCATCCGCTCGGCATGCGGGCGCACGCCCTCGGGGCGGTCCAGTTCTCCCGCCCGTGCCGCCGCCAAGAGCGGCTCGTCGGGGATCGAATCCCAGAGCCCGAACGAGAGCCTGGCGGCCGTGGCGAAGCCGTCCGCCGCGGTCGGCGGCTCGCGGAACAGGAACCGCGGTGAGCCGAGCGTGGCGAGCAGCGAGCGGCGGAGGGCGGTGTCGAGATCGGGGGCGTCGCTGAAGGGGCGATCGACGACGAGGGCCCGCAGGTCGGCCGAGAGTGGCTGGCGGAACGCCCGTGCGGCGACGGTGGCGGCGAACTCACGCAGCCGGGCCTCGCGGTCGGCCGCATCTCGGCTCACGTGCGCGAGGCGGTCGAGCCGCTCGAGCAGGTGGTCGGCCGTCTCGATCGCGGCCGCGGTCGCGGCGGCGAACCACTCGGCCGACACGCCGCTGCCGCGGTCGTAGCCGAGCGAGCGGTCGTCGGGCGGGAAGGGCGTCGTGGCGGCGAACACCGGCGGCGACTCCTGCGGGATCAGCACCCGCTCGGGCACCACCTCGAGCGTGCCGTGGGGCGGCCTCCAGGAGAGCCGGATCGAGGCCGGCGATTCCTTCTCGTTCTCCTTCTTGTCGACGCCCTGGTTGGCCTTCGAGAACTCGAGCCGCAGCGGATGCGGCCGCCCGCCGAGCAGGAACACGCTGCCGCGGTGCTCGGTGCCGTCGCCCGACTTCACGTAGGCGTCGATGGTGGCCGGCTGGCCCTCGTCGGCGTTGATCCAGAGCCTCGCCGAATGGTCGGTGTGGAACACGAACTCGTGACGGCCGGTCTCGGCCGGCACGATCGAGCCGGTCCAGCGGACGGCGAACCGCTCGGCCTCGATCTTCTCCGGCTCCGGGCTCTTCAGCCCGTAGTCGAAGTCGATTTGCGGATCGATCCGCTCGAACGCGAACCCGTCGTCGCGGTTGAACTCGCGGGTCTTGAAATACTCCCCCCTCAGCCCCCGGGCGTCGTCCATCGGGGGCGCCGGACCGCGGAAACTCCCGACGACGTCGGCCAGCGCGCTCCTGTGCTGCCGCACCGTGAGCCGCTGGAGTTCGGCGCGGGCCGGGCGATTGCGATCCCGCGCGACCGCCGAATAGAAGGCCTCGTGGATGTAGGCCGCGACCTGCCGAGCGGCCTCGCCCGTGACCTTCGAGGGGTCGTCCTCCGGCATCGTCTCGTCGATGTAGGCGGCGAGCTGGCTGACGGAGCGGTCGCCGACGAGCGGTGCCGGAACGTCGGTGGTGCCCGTGCCCTCGTCGCCGTGGCACCTCCCGCAGTGCTCGTGGTAGATCGCCGCGCCCGGCGGCTCGTCGGGTCCGGCGGCCGGGACGGACGTCGCCGCGAACGCCGCCAGCAGGAGGGTGGAGGTGATGACACGTCGCCGCATGCCGCCACTCTATCGCGGCCCGGAATGCCGGCCCACCATCTGCTTCGCCGGATGCACCGGCTGCAGGATTTGGATGAGCAGCCGGGGATCGGCGGCTGCTCGAGGAACTCCGAGCATTTCGCGCGATGCGGCGTGGAAGCGGCGGACGACGTGGTGCGAAATGATCGCGTGACGAGACAGCTGTCGTCCCCGGCTGCGGCGCTGGCCAGCAGTGCGTCGCCGGGCCTAGGCCGGCCGAGCGAACACCAGCCTGCCGGCGGACGTCTGGAGCGTGCTCGTCACGCTCGCCCGCACGGTGCGGCCGATCTGGTCGCGGCCGTTCTCCACCACCACCATCGTGCCGTCCTCGAGGTAGCCCACGCCCTGATCCGGCTCCTCGCCCTGCTTCACGAGCCGCACGCTGACCGCGTCGCCAGGCACGAAGGACGGCTTGAGGGCCAAGGCCACGTCGTTGACGTTGATCGCCGGCACGGCGCGGACGCCCGCGAGCTTGGCCGCGCTCGGATCGATCGTGATCACGCGACCGCTGAGTTCGCGGGCGAGGTCGATCACCCGGGTCTCCATCGACATCTCGTCGTGGGACTCCTGCCGCGGCGAGATCACGTCGATGTCGATCGCCTCGTTCGACCGCAGCCGGGCCAGCACGTCGAGGCCGCGGCGGCCGCGGGTTCGCCGCTGACGGTCGGACGACTCGGCGGAGGCCTGGAGCTCGTCGAGCACGAAGGAGGGGACGACGAAGCGGCTCTCGAACACGCCCGCCTCGGCGAGGTCGGCGATCCGGCCGTCGACGATCGCGGTGGAGTCGAGCACGTTGGGCCGGAGGCCGCGGACGTCGCGGGCGAACTCGACGTAGGGAATGATGAACCGGAACTCGTCGCGGGTCTGGAGCAGGAGGCTCGTGCAGATGTAGCAGAGGATGCTGCCGAGGATGAGCGGCAGCCAGGTGCGGAGCGGGCTGTTGGGGTTGACCGGCAGGATCGGCGTGAGCGCGAGCATCGTGACGTAGGAGAGGAACGCGCCGATCACGAGGCCGAAGTAGATCGCCGTGATGACGGTGAGCTCCTTGCGCCGGATCGCACCGTCGATCCCGATCACCGTGAGCGGCAGTGCGACCATGCCCGTGAGCACGGCCCACGGCACCCATGCCGACGACTCCTGCATCGGCTGCGACCTGAAGATGAGCACCGCGATGCCCACCGACACCATCACGAACAGGGCGCGGAGGACGAGCAGGGCCATGGACGGGTCGCCGGACGAGTGGAGCCTGAGACGAGGCCTTGATTCTACCACCGCCGGGAGCCGAGGCCCATCGTGGCCCGGGTCAGCCCGCCGCGATCCGCCGCCGGTGGTCGAGTTCGAGGTAGCGGTCGGTCATGCCGGCGATGTAGTCGGCGACACTCCTGCGGACGCCGAACGTGTCGGCCCGCTGCCGGTAGCCGGCCGGCATGGCGTCGGGATGGGCCGCGTACCACTCGAAGAGCTCGGTCAGTTTCCGCTGGGCGGGCACCCGCACCTCGAGCACCCGCGGGCAGCGGTAGACCCGTTCGAAGAGGAACCGCTCCAGGGCCCGCTTGTCGGCGGCGAGCGGAGGAGCGTGGGCGACGATCCGCCGGCCGGGCAGGCCGTCCGCGCCGCGGAAGACCTGCCGCACCCTGGCCACCGAGTCGACACCCAGGGCGTCGATCGTGGCCCTCGTCTCGCGGATCAACTCGGCGACCTGGTAGTCGACCAGCTCGTGCAGGATCGCCCGGCGGGCCTCCGTGCCGACGAGTTTTCCATGACGCTTCGCCACGCGGGCGGCGGCCTCCGCTACGTGCGGCAGCTCGCAGAGCTCGTCGAGCGTGAGGAGGCCGAGCTCGATCGCGTCGTCGGCGTCGTGGGTGTCGTAGGCGATCGAGTCGGCCGCATCGACGACCTGCGCCTCGAGGAGCGGCGCCGGCGCGGTGCCGTCCTTCTTTCTGGTCGCCTGGGAGTCGAGCACCTCTCGGGAGAGGTTGAGGCCGGGGAAGTGCGGGTAACGGGTCTCCAGCAGCTCCACGATCCGCAGCGCCTGCGCGTTGTGGTTGAAGCCCCCCTCGTCACGGAGGAGCTCGGCGAGCGTGTCCTCGCCGGCGTGGCCGAGCGGCGGATGGCCGATGTCGTGGCCGAGGGCGAGCGTCTCGACGAGGTCCTCGTTGAGGGCCAGCGCCCGGGCGAGGGTGCGGGCGATGCTCGTCACCTCGAGCGTGTGCGTGAGGCGGCTGCGGTGGTAGTCGCCGTGGTAGCCGGTGAAGACCTGCGTCTTGTGGGCCAGCCGGCGGAAGGCCGCCGAGTGGACGATCCGGTCGCGATCGCGCTGGTAGGGGCTCCGGAACTGGTGCGGCGGTTCCGGGTGCACCCGGCCGGCCGAGTCGACCGCATGCATCGCCCAGGGGGCCAGCAGCAGGCTCTCGCGGGTCCGCCAGTCGGGCTGGCTCCAGCCGGAATCGCTGCCGTTCACGCGGGATCCTCCGCCAGGGCCCTCGTGAGCTGATCCCAGAGCGCGTCGAGCGACTGCGGCAGCACCCGCACGCCGGCGACCGACGGCATGAAGTTGACGTCGCCGGGCCACCGCGGGACGACGTGCCAG
>CAIKWU010000260.1 GCA_903831155.1 uncultured Planctomycetaceae bacterium
CCTCTTTACTACGAAAATCTCCAGGACGCAGCCGATCAGGCGATGGACCTTGGACGCCTGCGGGCCGCGCATGACTATCTGCTGACCTGCGATCACCGGGACCGACTGCACCCGGAGGCCTTTCGCCGCACCATCGAGGAAAGCGAGGTCTATCGGCAGCTATGACTCGACTGCTCCTCTACAGCGATCGCAAGGGTGTGTACGGCGCCGAACGAATCAATCAGGCACTGGCCCTCGGCTTGCAGCGGGCCGGCTTCGAAGTCGCCGTCGCACAGCCACCCGACGACAATCCGTTGACGCAGGCCCTCGAGCGGGCCGGCATCGTCCGCTACGGCCTGCCGGTCGAGAATCCCTACGACTGGGAGAACCCGGCCGAGAGCCTCACCAACCCGCAAGTCGCCAACGCCTGCTTCGCGGCCATCGCACCGGACCTGGTGCTCTTTGGCGATGGCTTCCCCTTCTCGAGCCTCGCAGCCAAGCATGCCGCCGTCCGTGCCGGCATTCCTTTCCTGACGCTCGTGCACATGGTGCACCCCGCGTGGGAAACGCAGTTCGCTTCCTTCCTGCCGGCACTGGCCGCAGCCAACGCCGCAGCCAGGCAGGTGGTCGTCGTCTCGGCGCAGAACCTGCGACTCCTGCACGACCACTTTGGGCTGCCTGCCTCGAAGGGCGTCGTCATCCACAATGGCCGCCCCGAGGAGTTCTTCCGGCCGCGCGACGTCGCAGCCCGGCGGCGGCTGCGTGAGGCATGGGGGGTCGCCGAAGATGATGTGGTCGCGATCACCATCGGCCGATTCGACCATGAAAAAGGCTATGACCTGCTGCTGGATGCGCTGTCGTTGCTTCGCGCCGCACCCTGCTGGCCGAAACTCAAGCTGGTCTGGGTGGGGGACGGACCGCTCCTGCCGAGGGCTCGGCGGCTGGCAAAGCTCGTGGCGGACGACCATGTCCTGCTCCTCGGGGAACGCCATGACATCACCGATCTGCTGGATGCGGCTGACATGCTGGTCCATCCCAGCCGCTGCGAAGGGTTGCCCCTGGTCGTGCTGGAGGCTATGGCCAAGACACTACCGGTGATCGCCACACCGGTCGGCGGCATTCCCCAAGCCCTCGGCGGCACCGGCATGCTGCTTCCCGAGCCTGGGTGCGGCCCTGAATTCAAGCGTGCGATCGCCGAGGCGATTGCCGCGCTCGCCGAAGACGAGACGCAGCGACGCGCCCTTGGACGTCGTGCCCATCAGCGGGCAGAGCAGTGCTTTCCAGAATCGCGCATGATCGCCGAATGGATCGACCTGATCCGTAGCATCGAGAGACACTCCTGATGGCGGCCCCGCACCATCGTCCCGTGATCGTTTCGGCCCCCCTTCCATGACTGACGCCCTCACTCCTTCCGAAATGGACCTCCTGCGGGCGGCGTTCCAACCCCAGCCTGATGCCGCAATTGCCTGGCAGCGATGGCGAAACAGCGTTGACTGGGACGGGCCTGTCGATCCCCGAGCCTTTGTCCTGTTGCCTCGAATCTGTCGCAACCTGCAGGCGATCGGCTTCGACGACCCGCTCTTTCCCCGCTTCAAGGGGATCGCCCGACAGGCATGGGTTGGGAATCAGCATCTCAAAGCCGCCATCGGAAGCTGGGTCACCGCCATTCCCTCAGTGGAATTCATGGCGCTGCCGCCAACGTCGCTTCTTTTTGCTGATGCTGCCACGGTCACCAACCAAGGGCGGTGGTTTCATTTCGCGGTTCGGCCCAGTCAGGCTGCTGTCGCGATCCGAAGTCTGCTGCAGGGAGGGTGGAAGAAGAATGGACTGCGGCTGCCGAACAGCCTGCTCGAGGGCTACGTGCTCGGGGCGAGCCACATCCCGCTGGAACTGTCCGACACCGACACGCTGACGTTGACGTGGCGTCTGGAACATTGGTTTGGTGACCTCATCGACGAGGTGTGGAACGAGTCCGACTCCATAGCTATGGGCAACCATTCGGTACGTTTCTTGTGCCGGACCGACGCGGTGACGTTCATGCTGCGGCAGCCGGTCGGCGACGATCCCTTCCGGTGGGTGAGTAACGTGCTCTCAGTCGCCACCGCACCTGTCGACTGGCCTCGCGTGCTTCGGTCCCTCGCCATGCGGCCTCTGAGCCACGAGTGTTCGGAACTGCTCCCCACACTCACCCGCTTCCTCGACA
>CAIKWU010000261.1 GCA_903831155.1 uncultured Planctomycetaceae bacterium
ACACTCGCGGGCAGATACATGTCGCTCAGAAACCCGACAAATCGTGACCGGGTTCGCCAGCGTTCGAGCAACGCCGCACCAGGTTCCCAGAGGCGGGCGCATCCGACCTCTGCGTCCGCCTCGGCGGCCATGAAATCCGCCAGGAGGTCGTCAGGCAGTTGCCGCCGCCTGAGAATCTCGCGATGGATATCCTCGAGCGTCAGGTCCTCCCCGGGCCGCAGGGAGCGTCGCAAGTCCGACTCGGCAGCTCTGCGGATGTCGGCGAAGGCTTCTCGGGAGCAGCCACAACGTTCGCCGAGATGCTCGCCGAGCAGCAGGAAGACGTCGCCCGGCCGAGGCACCGACCTGGTGACAACGGTGTCGAAGACATCGAAGGAGAACCATTCGACGTCGTGCAAGTCTTCCGCCGTGGCGTGCGCCGGAAGGCCAATGACGCCTGCGTTGCGAAGAGATCGCATGGAGTACGCCGGCTTCAGCCGCGGCTCGGCTCCATCGGCTGATCGCCCGGTCTGCCAGCACGGGGCGCATTGTCGGCCGTCGCCAAGAGATTCACGGTCAACGGAATCGTCCAGCCTTGCGGGCCCAACTCCGCCACCATCTCCAGCCTCCGCAGCAGGCGACAGCCACGGTGCATCCACCAATACAGCACCGCAGGCCGGACGAGAAACGGCAGTCGAGGGCGACGACCGAACTCGTGCGGCAGAAATCGTGGCTCTCCGAATCCCGCACTGACGAGTACATACCGCAGCGAATGCTCCGTAAAAGCCGAGGTGTGCGTCCAGTCGATGTAGCGCCATCGAGCGGCCACGGTGGACGAGGCATTGGGAACGGACAGGACCAGACGGCCGCCCGGCTTCAGCAGGCGACGCAGGCCGCGCAGGAATCCCAGTTGGCGGTTCACGGGGATGTGCTCGAGGACGTCGAGCAGAAAGATGACGTCGTGCCCACCGTGCAGATCAGGCGATGCCTTCTCGACGAAGTCTTCGGTGACCAGGCGGCAAGGCAGCCCGCGGGCGGCGGCGACCCGCACCAACGACTCCGTCGGATCGACGCCAGCCGCGTTCGTGAACCCTGCCTGCCGCAGGGCGTTCACCAGCAGGCCTGCACCGCAGCCGACGTCGAGAATCGAGGCATCCCGCGCGATGCTGGGCAGGATCTCGCTTAACATCCGACCATACCAAGACGCGGTAGAGATGTACGTGGCGTCTCCGAGGTTGTTGTTGACCGCGGCGTAGTGCGTACCGTAATCGGGTTGCTCGGCCGCGTCATCGGCTGCGTATGGCATGCCACACCTGCTCTCGATAGAGGACCGCATAGAAGAGCAGCGTGTTGCCGACCTGAAATGCGATCGTGGTCCAGATCATCCACTCCACGCCCCCGTAGGCAAGCGCGAGAATCTTGGCGGGAAAATAAGTGAAAATCGCGAAGGCTGTGGCCATTGCCTGCGGCCGCACACACCCGACCCCGTTGAGGTAGATACCAAAGGGGAGCATCGCCCCATCGAGCATGCAGAGGACGCAGCACGCCAGGATCAACCGGGGCCCCACCGTCATGGCTCCCTTTGTCCAGACGGCCATAATCCAATCGCTCCACCAGGTCACGGCCGCGGCGATCACCAGCGTCGTAATACCGGCCATGGCGACCTGCTGAATGAGCGTTCTGCGGATGTAGCCAGAGTCTCCCCGGGCGTGAGCGTCGGCGTAGGCGCCCCAGTAAGGGGCCACCAGCACCCTGATCGGCGTGATCGCGATCTGAAACATTCGCTGGACAACGGCCAGTTCGCCGAAGGCCGCTGGTCCCTGCAGACCGGACACGAGCATCGGTTCGCTGCCGGTCAGCAGCAGTGATCCGACTTGGACGACGGAGTACTGAGAACCTGCTCCGAGCAGATGGCGCCACTCGTGCTGCCTCGCCGACCGCATCGATCGTCCATGGAAATACCCGCACCTGATCAGCGGCACCAAGAGCGCCATAGGAAGCAACGCCGTGACGCCGAAGGTCACCGCGATCAGAACTGGAATGCCTCGTTGCTGGCTGGCCGCGAAGGCAAGCAAGGCGAGGCTCGAGCATGACGAGAGAGCCATGGCGGCATGCGCCGTATACCCCTGCTGCAGGCCCTCGTAGACCTTGCGAAGGCCCGACGTGAACAGGAACGCCCCGAACAAGCCCCCCAGCATGACGGCCGACTGGCGAAACTCTGCCTCCAAGCCGGGCGCGACGTGATGGCCCAAAAACCATCCCCAGGGAATCACCGCCGAGGCGGTTGCGGCGGCGAGACTGACCACCGCGGCGACCACGAATAGGCATGCCAAACCACCGGTGATCGCCACATGCACCGGAACACCGGCGGCATCGGCACGGGCAGCAGCAACTCGCGCGACCAAGGCGTTGCCGATGCCGAGATCAGCGAACGTGAGCAGCCCGGTAATACCCATCACCGTCATCCAAATCCCGAACCGCTCCTCGCCAAGATACGGAAGTGTTAGGCGTACGGTGGCGATGCTCACGGCAGCCTGCGCCGCCATGGCGACGACATGGGCCAGCGAAGTGTAGGCGGCCATCGCCCGACGTCGACGAGCGGGATCCTTTGCTGTCTGCTGCCATAATGGCCCGACCTTCGCACCGCCGCTAGAACTGAAACGGCACGACGCGCTCGCGCTGGCTGGGCGCTGCACGCGGCCTCCGATTAGGTTGACCATGGCGTGAGGGCCGAGGGGACCACTCATCAGATCATTCGACCGAGGCGCTGACGCGCGGAGATATCCTGCCGGGCACGCCGTAAACGAGGGAGTCCGCCGGCGCGTTTGAGAGCACGCA
>CAIKWU010000262.1 GCA_903831155.1 uncultured Planctomycetaceae bacterium
GGTGCCGCTCGTGCCGTAGGTGGAAGACACGGTGTTGTCGCCGACCGACAGCGTGATCGTGCCGGTGTTGAGCGTGCTCCCCGTCGAGCGGCCCAGGTAGGAGAGCGTGGCTCCCGACCCCGGATAGTTGGCCACGGCGCTGCCGAATGTGACGTTGTTGCCGAACGTGCCGAAGCTGCCCGTGGCTCCGTCGAGGACGAGCGTGCCATTGGCAAGCTGCACCGCGCCGCTGAGGGTGCTCGTGCCGGAGAGGGTCCAGGTTCCGACGCCGAGCTTGTTGAGCTGGTTGAAGCTGCCCGAGACCACGCCCGACAGGATGCCGGTCGCCGCACCCGACACATTGAGCACGCGCGTGGTCACGGTCGTGCCGGTGAGGAGCCCGGCGAACGTGAACGTGCCGCCGGCCGCCTCGAGGGTGGTGCCGCCGCCGGTCGTGAACTGCGTCATCGTGCCGGTGTAGGTGTTGGCGCCCGAAACATTGCGGATGCCCGGCAAGCCGCCATCCTTGCCGCCAAGCTGCACGGCATTGGCGACGGTGACGCCGTTGGCGAGCTCCAGGACCTGAAGCGTCGTGTTGCCGCCGGCCGGCTGGCGGATGACCGCCGTACCCAGACCGTTGTTGCTCGTCAGCCGGATGCCGCCCTGGTAGCCGCTGTTGGCCGTTGACGATCCGAGCATCATCGTGCCACTGATCGTGCTGCTGCCGTTGAGGATGAGCAGGCCGGTGCCGAGCTTGTTGAACGAGCCGCTGCCCACGAGCGGCGCCGAGATCGTGACGGCCTGGCCCGTCGAGAAGGTTGGAAACGCAGGCAGGCTGACCGTGATGGTGCTGGAGTTCGCCAGGGTCAGCCCGCTCGACGAGGGCGAGCCACTCGCGACGGTCCAGTTCGCACCCGAGAGCGTGTTGGCGTCAACGAACGTGAGGCCCGCGATCGTCTGGTTGCCATCGAGCGTGACCGTGATGTCGGACGTCTGATCGGTCGCGCCGAAGACGGCGATGTCGGCCGCGGCCGGGGCGGCGTTGCCGGTCCAGTTGCTTCCCGTGGGCCAGCTGCCCGAACCGGCGTTCCAGGTGATGCTGGCCGCCTGGGCCGGGATCGTCATGACTGTTGCCGCGATGGCGAAGCCACGGAGCACGTTGGAACTCGAGCCGAGCGTACGAAAGCGACTTGACATGGCGACCACCTCAGGGCGGGAAACTCGCGGCGTGCGATGCACACGACCAACGCCCCCGCAGGCCTGTTTGTATGCCTTGGCCCTTCGATGTTCAACGCGGCCGACGTCCGGCTGCGGTAATAAATCTCAAGGCGAGAGGTGGATTCTCTCCGGGAACCCGGCCGTCGCAGCAGGGGCATCATTTTTTGGGACGAATGGCCGCGCGATGGGACGAATCGGCGGGTCTCGCGCCCGTCGCCGGGGGTCGTATACCATGCCTCTGAGCGGATGACGGGGGGCTGCGACCTCGGCGGAAGACCATGGCGAGTCACACGGGCAAGCGACA
>CAIKWU010000263.1 GCA_903831155.1 uncultured Planctomycetaceae bacterium
CGAACCGGACCGCCGCGGAGCCACTCGTCTTCAAAGGGCGGAAACTTCTTGAGGTCGTCGTAGCACTTGACTTCCGTAAGCGGGTTGAAGGGCAGGCTCTTCGCATACTCCAGCCAGAACGGGCAGCCCGTCGATTCGTGGAAGTGCCAGGCCATCATCTCGACGGTGTGCGCATCGAGGGTGGCGCGGGCCTGCTTCACCGCCTCGTCGCTGGCGACCTCGAACACCGGGGGCTTTTCCTGGACCGTCGGGGCGGCGGACATGCACGGGCTCCTGGGGAGGGGCGGAGAGGGCGGACGAGGGCCGCGGCGGGTCAGCCGTCCGACGGCGTCTCGGCCTGCGGAAGCGGCGCGCCGAGCTGGGCGAAGAGCTGGAGCACGCCGTTGAAGTGGGCGAGGCGGGGGCCGTAACGGTCGATGAACTCGCCGAGCGCGTATTCGCTGTCGGAGAAGTCGTCGGCGTTGTCGGCAGCCTCCTGCGCGAGGCTCGAGAGGAACTCGGTGTGGACCTTCGAGAGCGACTCGGCTGCTCGGCGGCAGTCCTTCGCCAGCTGCGGGTTGGCCTCCTTCCAGGCCTTGAGTTCGGCCACCCGCTGCCGCTGCTGGAGCGAGACCTGGTTGACGAGTTCGACGAGCAGTTCGTTCGACTTTTGCTGGCTCACGACGAGGTCGCGGAGAAGCCGGTTCGTCTCGGCGAGGTCGCCCATGACGGGCTGCTGGTTCACCAGAGGCGTGGAGCCGGACGAGATGTCGAACTGGCTGAAGATCGGCGGACCGTCGCTCATGAGTTGCCCGTCCCGGGGACGAGGGGCGGACCGCGCCCCGATTCCACTGGCAATGGTAGGCACCGTTCCGAGGTTTTTCCACGGTTCGTCCGCCGCCGCCACCGCGACCGGCAGGGTTTGCCCACCTTCGCCCGTCGGTTGGAGGCCGTGATTCATGGGGCCGTCGGCGGCGGCTCGCGGGGCGTTCAAGTGGGCGGCGGCGACGCCCGATCCATGGGATGCCCCGCAGGCCGTCAGGGAAGGTGGCTGCGGTGCATGGAGGGGAGCGAGAACCGGCATGCAGCAGGCGGAGCCTGGCGCCGACGGCGCGGTATTCGGATTCCTGACGGCGGTCGACTCGCCGCAGCACGGCCTGTTCGGGGGCTACCTCGTGGTCGATGCCCTGGGTCGGCCGCTGGAGTTTCACTGCACGGCACCCGTGAAGGTGAGCCGCGCCCAGCAGATCCTCTACGGCCCCACGCTCCACGGCCATCTTCACGGCCAGCAGATCGGCGGCGCGCTGCTCGCCGAGAGCAAGGCTACGCCGGCCGTCGTACTCACCGACCACGACGCGATGCTGCACGTGCGGCCGCACACCAAACTCCCGCTCGCCTTCGTGCAGCCGCTTGCCGGCGAATCGGCCGATGGATTCGACGTCGGGGCGTCGCACGTGACACCACACGCGAGCGACGCCGCCGTCGAGTCGACGATCCGCGACCGGCTCATGAACCTGGCGAACGCCGTCGACCTCCGGGAGCCCTTCGAGCGAATCCGTGCCGCCATCGAGGAGGCGCAGCGTCACTGACCAGGCCCGGCATGCACGACAACCCCATGACCACCGTCCGGTCGATCCGCCATGCTGAGCTCACGATCGGGTCGGCCGACGTCCAGCCGTGGGGCGATCTGGTAATTCCGCGGCCGCCAGCGCTGCGGCTGCCAGTGGCGGCGCCGGCGCCGGCAGTCGTGCGGGTCGATCTGGGCTTCGCCCGGCCGAAGGTGACGAGCTACCACTTCACGCCCCCCGCGGCCGCGCCACCGCCAGTGGCCTCGGTGCCCCGCGCGGCGCGACCGGCAGGGCGTGCGGAAGTGGCCGCCGATGCCGATGGCGAAGCCGATGCGTCACCGCCGGCGACGACCGCGCGACGGACGAGGATCGCTCCGCCCCGCGACGTGGTGAAACTCTCCGAGAAGTTCTTCTACCTCCTGCAGCCCGATCTCGAGACGATGCTGCAGGCTGGCAAGCTCGAGTTTCCGCGGCAGCCGTTTCCGTTTCAGTTCGACGGCATGGCGTTTCTCGTGCCGCGGCATTCCGCCGTGCTCGCCGACGAGATGGGGCTCGGCAAGTCGATGCAGGCGATCTCTTCGATTCGGCTGCTCGTGCGCAGCGGTGAGGCTCGCCGCGTGCTCGTGGTCTGCCCCAAGGGGCTTGTCTCCAACTGGGCCCGAGAGCTGGCCGACTGGGCGCCCGAACTCGTCGTGGCCGTCATCGAGGGGGATCAGGCCCGGCGGCGGTGGCAGTGGCACCTCGCCGACGTGCCCGTGAAACTCGCCAACTACGAGGTGCTCGTTCGCGACCGCGACCTCGTGGCGGAACTGGGGCTGTCGTTCGACCTCGTGGTGCTCGACGAGGCCCAGCGGATCAAGAACCGCTCCAGCCAGACCAACCAGTCGGTCCGCTCGCTCGACCGTCGCCGGTCGTGGGCGCTCACCGGCACGCCGATCGAGAACAGTGCCGACGACCTCGTGGGGCTCTTCGAGTTCGTGGCGCCCGGCCACTTGAGAGAGCGGATGGCGCCGAAGGCGATGGGGGCGGCGGTGGGCGACCACATTCTCCGCCGCACGAAGGACAAGGTGCTCAAGGACATGCCGCCGCGGCTCAACCGCGACGAACGGATCGAACTCGGGGCCGAGCAGCGGGAGACCTACCGCCGTGCCGAGGAAGAGGGCGTGCTGCGGCTTGCCGACATGGGCCGCGAGGCGACGATCCAGCACGTCTTCGAGCTCGTGCTGCGGCTCAAGCAGATCTGCAACTTCGACACCGCGACGGGCGAGAGCGCGAAGCTCGAATGCCTGCAGGCGGAGCTGGAGGAGGTGCAGGCCAGCGGCCGCAAGGCGCTCGTCTTCAGCCAGTGGGTTGAGACGCTCGGCCGGCTGGATGGGGCGCTCGGCCGGTTCGGGGCGCTGCAGTATCACGGCGGCATGTCGACCGCCGCCCGCGACGAGGCGATCCACCGCTTCAGGCACGAGAAGAAGCACTCCGTGCTGCTCCTCTCCTACGGCGCCGGTGCGGTGGGGCTGAACCTGCAGTTTTCCCAGTACGTGTTTCTTTTCGACCGCTGGTGGAACCCTGCCGTCGAGGATCAGGCGATCAACCGGGCCCATCGGATCGGAGCCGCCGGCGCGGTGACGGTCACCCGGTTTCTCTCCGTGGACACGATCGAGGAGCGGATCGACGAGGTGCTGCGAAAGAAGCGGGATCTCTCCGAGACGATCCTCTCGCAGGCCGGCGAGCCGGTGTCGGCGGGGCTGACGGCCGACGAACTCTTCGCACTGTTCAGGCTCGCCCCGCCGAAGCAGCGGGCTGCGGCGTGAGTGACTGAGATGCAGGGTCAAACGGTATCGCGAGGGGCCGCCCGTGCCCCGTCGCCGGACGTTCGCGGCGGGCATCCCGGCCGTCGCTCGCTGCATGTCCGCTGCGCTTCGCCATCCTGGCTTCGCTCGCTCCCATAGCCCGGCTCCAGGGCACGGGCGACCCCTCGCTGCATCGATGCTCGTGCTCGCTGTCGGCGGCCGATTCGGTCAGGGCGCAGGCGGCTCGATCCGCAGCATGCCCTTGAGCTCGCGGAACTTCGCCGGCCCGATCCCATCCACTTCGAGGAGATCGACGACCCGCTTGTAGGGCCGCCGTTCCATGATCCGATTCGCGAGTGCCTCGCCTACGCCGGGAAGCCGCATCAGGTCGTTTCGCGAGGCCGTGTTGGGATCGAGCACGAAGTCGGTGGGCGGTGGGCCGGTGCCGTCGATCGCATCGCGAAGCTCCCGTTCCTCCATGCGTTCGATTCGCCGTTCCGCCGGGAGTTTGTCCCAGTCGGTGTGGGCCCAGATGCCGAGCCGTCGCGACGCCGCCTGGAGCTCGAGATCGGCAAGCCGCTCGCGATACTCCTCGCCCGAGTCGCCCTTCGGCGTGCTCCGCGCCACGCCGAAGGCGCGGGCCATGCCCTTCACAACGAGCTGCTCGGCGAGGTCGCGGCCCTTCGCATCGGTCACGAATCCGTAGATCCGCTTGAATCGGGCGTCGCCGCGGCCGTCCGCAAAGCTCGTGTGCAGCGTGAAGGGCTCGGCGAGCAGGCGGCGAGTCTCGGCCGTCGCCTCTGCCGCAAGTCGCTTCGCGAACTCGATCGACGCGGCCGTGTCGGATCCTGCCTCCGCGATCCCGAAGTACCGCCGCTGGCTGCGCAGCCGGCGGGCGTCGGTCTCGTCGGTGACGTGGTGCTCCAGGCAGTCGGCCCCGTAGAGCCGCACGGTGTGCTCCTCGCCGGCCGGGGTGCGGACGCGAAAGCTGTCGCCGTCGGACCATTCGGCGGGCACGAGGCTGCAGCCCTCGACCGCGACGAGTGCGTCGGCGGCGGTGGCGGCCGCCGTGACGAGGACTGCGGCACAGGCGACTGCGTGGCAGAGGATCGCGGGGATCTTCATGGCGACTCCTTCTTCGGGTGGCCGTCCGGAAACAGCGGACCGTCGTACGGGTTGGCGTCCATGACCGGAAAGGCGCGCCAGCCTGGCGCGTCGAAGTGCCACCACTCGGTGGCGAGCGGCATGAAACCCTCGGCCCGCATCGCCTTCTGGAGCGTCTCGCGGTTGGCCAGTCGATCGCTCGGAGCGTCGGCGAAGTCGATGTGCGACCGTTCGCCGAACTCGTCGAAGGCCGACGGCATAGGCCGTTCGCTGCCCGACGCATCGACGAGCGTCACGTCCACCGCCGAAGCCCTGTTGTGCCGCGAACCCAGGGCCGGATCAGCGACGTATCGGGGATCGGGCTTCACCGCCCAGAGCGCCTTCTGCACGGCGAGCGGCCGATAGCCGTCGAATACCTTGAGCCCCAGGCCCCGGCGACGAAGCGACGACTGGACGCGGGCGAGCCGCTCGGCGGCCGATCGCTCGAGAAACACCCCCTTGTCGGGATAGAGCCGCATGCCGGTCACGTTGTCGGTCGTGGCGTAGCGGTTGTCGATCACGATCGTGTCGTCGATCGCGTGCAGGTTCACGAGCTCGCAGCCCGGCGGCGGCTCCGTCTGCACTCGGCCGCCCCGCCGTGGCTGCACCGTCGCGATCGCATCCAGAAGATCGCGGAGCATGGCGGCCTGCTCGGTGCGATGCCCGTGCTCGGCTTCGACGTTCACATAGGGAATGCCCATCCGTCCGCACCACACGGAGAGCGATCCGTCGTCGGTCACGGTGGCCTCGTTTTGGAGGATCACCGAGTGGCCGCGATCGGCGAGGGCCGAGAAGATCACGGCGTCGGTCACGAAGAAGAAATCATCCGGGTCGCCGCCCGGCCGGAGGCTCACGCGGGCGGCGTCGGCGGCGAGCGTGCCGCCGGGAGCGTAGTTCGCGGCGGTGTAGCGGTCGGGCGTGTTGTTGTGGATGGCGACCACGAGATTGACGTCGTCCACGGCGAAGATCGAGAGGAGCTCGTCGGCGAACGCCGCGACCACGTCGTCGGCGGGCTGCGACCAGGTGGAGAGGGCTTCGAGCGTGGCCCGGCGACCGGCCGGCGTGAAGATCCGATTCGGGTCAATGCGGTGATCCGTGCCGCCGAGCGCGAACACGATTTCCCGCGCTCCGGTGTGGCGGAGTTCCACGAGCCGGCCGCCGCGGTCGCGGAGCACGTCACCGGCCGCCTCGACCGCCGTGTCCTCGTCGTCGTGGACGCTCACGAAGGCCACATGGACCGGCTTGTCGTCCGCCGGAAACACGGTCGTGACGACATCGATCCGCGCGTCGCCGACAGTGAACGATCGCACGGCGGTCGCGTCGTCGCCGCGAGCGAACGTCGTTAGGCACGCAAGTGCGGCGACCATCGTCACGCAATCTCGCATCGAGGTCTTCATGAGAAACCGTATCGTATCGTCGCGATGGCGTGGTGCGGCAACGGCGTGGCGGCCGGTCGGATCGAACGGGCACGAACTGGCGAGGGGCTGCCTGTGCCCAGCGTGGTACGCCCGAGGCCTTACGGCCTTCGGCTTATACGAATGTGGCATGAACTCAGCGAGGGATTGCCCGTGCCCCGGGAGCCGGCGTATGCCGCCAAGCGCAGCCAGGATGGCGAAGCGCAGGCGGCATCCGAGTGAGCGGATGCCACGACGGCATCCGCGAACGTCCGGCGACGGGGCATGGGCAGTCCCTCGCCCCACGCTCAGGCCTGCACGAGCCCCTTGCTACACTCGCAGCATGGCCTCGATCTACGACTACGACGTGCTCGTGATCGGCGCCGGCCATGCCGGCGTCGAGGCCGCCTGCGCGGCGGCCAGGCTCGGCGCCCGCACGGCCCTGCTCACGGCCAACTGCGACACCGTCGGCCAGATGAGCTGCAATCCGGCGATCGGCGGCGTGGGCAAGGCGCAGCTCGTCCGCGAGGTCGATGCGCTCGGGGGCGTGATGGGGCGGGCGATCGACGCCACGGGCATCCAGTTTCGCGTGCTGAACCGCTCGAAGGGGCCCGCGATGCACGGGCCGCGGGCGCAGGCTGACAAGAAGCTCTACCAGCTGGAGGTGAAGCGGATCGTCGAGGAGACGCCGAACCTCGATCTCCGGCAGGAGACGGTGGAAGACCTCGTGGTCGAGCCGCTCGGCGGCGATGGCGTGGCGGCGCCGGAGTGGCGGATCACGGGCGTGCGGGTCCGCGGCGATGCCGAGTATCGCGCGGCCGCGGTCGTGCTCACGACGGGCACGTTTCTCCAGGCCGTGATGCACACCGGCGAGGCGCAGACGACCGGCGGCCGGGCAGGGGAGGGGACGACGTCGGGCATCTCGGCGGCCCTGCACCGGCTCGGGCTCGTGGTCGACCGCTTCAAGACGGGCACGCCCTGCCGACTTTCCGCGACGGGCATCGACTTCGCTCAGCTCGACGTGCAGCCGGGCGACGCCGAGCCGCAGCCATTTTCGTTTCTGACCGACCGCATCGAGCAGGAGCAGATGGTCTGCTGGATCACGCGGACGACGTCCGAGATTCACGACCTGATCCGGGCCAATCTGCACCGCGCGCCGATGTTCACGGGGCAGATCGAGTCGCGGGGGCCGCGATACTGCCCGAGCATCGAAGACAAGGTCGTGCGATTCGCCGACAAGGAGAGCCACCAGCTCTTCCTCGAGCCCGAGGGGCGGCACACGCGGGAGATCTACGTCAACGGCATCTCCACGAGTCTGCCCCGCGACGTGCAGGACCGGATGGTGCGGATGGTGCCGGGGCTCGAGCGGGCCGTGATCATGCGGTACGGCTACGCGGTGGAATACGACTACTGCCCCCCTGACCAGCTCCGAGCCACGCTCGCGAGCAAGCGGGTGAGCGGCCTGTTCTTCGCCGGCCAGATCAACGGCACGACCGGCTACGAGGAGGCGGCATCGCAGGGGCTCGTGGCGGGTGCCAATGCGGCGCTGGCTGCCGCGGATCGCGAGCCGCTCGTGCTCGAGCGGGAAGATTCCTACATCGGCGTGTTGATCGACGACCTCGTGACCCGAGGCGTGGACGAGCCCTACCGGATGTTCACGAGCCGGGCGGAGCATCGCCTCGCTCTCCGCCACGACAACGCCGATCGGCGGCTCACGCCGCTGGCCGCGAGGCACGGGCTGGCCGAGTCGCACCGCGTCGGGCGGCTGGCCGCGAAGACCGCCGAGATCGAGGCCACGCTCGCCGCCCTCTCCGCCACCCGCGTGCAGGGCACGTCGCTCGCCGACCTCCTCAAGCGTCCGGAGTTCACCTGGGCCGAGGCGGTGGCGGCGGCGCCGCCGCTCGCGGCCGTGTCGCGGGAGGCCGCGGTGCAGATCGAGAACGACATTCGCTACGCCGGCTACGTGGCGCTCGACCGCGAGCGGATCGAGCGGCAGCGGAAGCACGCGCAGCGGACGATTCCCGAGGGCTTCGACTACGCGGCCATTCGGCACCTCCGCGCCGAGGCCCGCGAGCAGCTCGCGCGGATCCGACCGCGGACGCTCGGCCAGGCCGGCCGCGTGAGCGGGATCACGCCCGCCGACCTCGCGATCGTGCTCGTGCACCTCGAAGGCCGCGGCGCGTGAGGATCGTCCACATCACCGCCGGGGCCGGCGGCCGCATCTGCGGCACCTGTCTGCACGACAACACGCTCATCCGGGCGCTCCGCGGCCGGGGCTGCGACGCGCTGCTCGTGCCGGCGTACGTGCCCACAACGACCGACGAGGAGAACGTCGCCGAGCAGACGGTCGTGATGGGGGGCGTCAACGTCTGGCTGCAGGAGCACGTGGCCCTGTTTCGGCACACGCCCGCATTCCTCGACGCCCCGCTCGATTCGCGTGCCCTGCTCGACTGGCTCTCCTCTCGGACCGGCGGGGCGCGGGCCGCCGACCTCGGGCCGCTCACCGTGTCGTCGCTCGAGGGGGAGCACGGCCGGCAGCGGAAGGAGGTGGCGAAGCTCGCCCGCTGGCTCGCCGGTGAGGCTCGGCCGGATGTCGTCCATCTTTCCAACGTGCTGCTGCTGGGGCTGGCGCGGTCGATCCGCGAGGCGACCGGGGCGCGGATCGTGTGCAGCCTGTCGGGCGAAGACGTGTTTCTCGATGCGCTGCCCGAGCCGCATCGCTCGCGGGCGGCCGAGTTGCTTCGCGAGCGGGCGGCCGAAGCCGACCGGTTCGTCGCCTTCAATCGGTTCAACGCGGGCTTCATGGGCGGCCGACTCGGCGTGGCGCCGGAGCGGATCGCCGTCATCCCGCATGGCGTGGATCTCGCAGCGTTTCCCACGGAGCCGCCCGACCTCGCGGCCCGGCGGCGGGCTCGCGGCGGCAGGCTCGTGGTCGGCTTCCTTGCCCGCGGGTGCCCGGAGAAGGGGCTCGATCAGCTCGTGCGGGCGCTGCCGATCCTGGCCACCCGTCACGACGTCGAGGTGATCGCGGCCGGCGCCACGATCGACACCGAGCGCGACTACCTCGCCTCCTGCCAGGCGCAGGCTCATGAACTCGGCGTGGCCGATCGCTTCCGCTGGCTCGGCCAGATCGACCGAACGGCGAAGCTCGGCCTGCTCAACTCGATCGACGTGTTTGCCATC
>CAIKWU010000264.1 GCA_903831155.1 uncultured Planctomycetaceae bacterium
CTGGTTCTTGTTCGGGGAATCAGATCGGGGCGGTGTTCGCGGCTGGCTCGACGGAGGGTTCGTGGGCAACTTCGGCGTGCCGCCGAGCAAGTTCAACGGTCCGTACAACGCCGTCGACCGGGCGAACGAACCGATGATGAACCAGGTGTATCTCATCGGCGAGCGGACGCTTCCGACCGACGGCTCCGGCGGGATCGGGGCCCGTATGGACGTGCTCTACGGCGAGGACTTTCCCCTCGCCATGTCGCTGGGCTGGGAGACCAACCCCGGCCCTCGCGACTGGAACAGCGGCGAGTACTACGGCCTGGCGATTCCCCAGCTCTACGCCGAACTCGGCAGCCAGGACCTGTCGCTGAAGCTCGGCCACTTCTACACGATCGTGGGATACGAGGGAGTGCCGGCGGTCGGTAACTTCTTCTACTTCAAGAGCTACAGCTACCAGTTTGCCGGCCCATTCACCCACTGGGGCGGGCTCGTCAACTGGAACGCCTCCGACAACGTGGAGGTGGACGCCGGTCTCGTGAACGGCTGGAACGGGCTTGCGTCGCCCTACAGCAAGGCGAACTTCCTCGGACGCATCCGGGCGAAGAACGACGACAACTCCGTCGCGACCTCCTTCGCCATCATCAGCGGCGACGAGGGCAACGACTTCTCGCCGCTCTTCCAGCCGGCGCCGCCGCTCACCTCCGCCAACCGCACGCGATACAGCCTGATCCTCGAATACCGCCCGTCTGCGAAGTGGGAATACCTCTTCCACCAGTGGCTGGGCACGCAAGCCAAGGGACTGGTGGACGGCGGCACGGCGCTCTGGGCCGGCATCGACCAGTATCTCTATTACCGCGTGAGCGACACCTGGCTGTGGGGCGCGAGGTTCGAGTGGTTCCAGGACACCGACGGCACCCGCGTGGGCCTCAATCGCCCCAGCAATCCCAACCACGTGCCGCTCCCGGGCAACTACTACTCGCTCACGATTGGCCCCAACTGGATGCCGACGGGCAACTTTTTGATGCGGCCCGCCTTCCGCTGGGATTTCTTCGGCGGCCCCTCCGGTGGCCCGCGGCGGCCCTACAACGACGGCATCAGCAATCAGCAGACGATGCTCGGCTTCGACCTGATCCAGAAGTTCTGAGCGACGCGCCGGCCATTCTCATCGCGGATGTCGTGCGTGGGACACGACGGCTTTTTGTCGCCTTTTGCACTGATCGTGGTGGCGAGGCGCATGCATACTCCCGCGCTCAGGAGTTTGCATTCCCCGGCCGGATGCGTTCGTGGGTCGAACCTGCACGCTCACGACCGGGCTCATTCAGGAGGCGAGCACGATGCGCGCGACGACTCAGCGGACGACGAGACGATGCGGGGTGATTGTCATGGCGGTGGTCGCCGCGGCCGCGACCGTGGCCGAGGCAGGCCCGCCCGCGCTCAGCACGAATCCAGGCAATCTGGCGATCTTCCCTGCCAAGGGGCAGACTCCCGAACAGCAGCGGGCCGACGAAGCCGCGGCCTATGACTGGGCCACGCAGCAGACCCGGTGGGATCCCTACCAGGCGAAGGCTGCCCTCGATCAACAGACGCACGCCGCTGCGGCGTCGGCCGGGGCCGCGCGGGGCGGGGCCCTGCGGGGCGGTGCGGGCGGAGCGCTCGCAGGTGCTGCGATCGGTGCCATCGCGGGCGACGCGGGCAAGGGCGCGGCCATCGGCGCCACGTCCCTCGGATTGACCGGCGGTATGCGGTCGCGGCGGGCCATGAAGGCGGCAGACGGGGCTTCTGACTCCGCCGTGGCGGCCTATCAGCAGCAGTTCGCCGCGTGGAACAGAAACTTCATGGCCGCGATGGAGGCCAAGGGCTACACGGTGCGGTGAGCCGCGGGTGTGACCCGGCGCCCGTCGAACGTTGAAACACTCAGTGCACACAAGGGAGAGCATGCAGATGAAAGCGGCAGTGACGATGGTTGTGATGGCGTTGGCGGTGCAGGTGACGGCCTGCGGCAGCGCGCGGGCCGGCCAGACGTGGCTCTGCTCCGTAACCTCGGCCGTCGCGGTGGACGAGGACGGCACGGTGGGGCCTCCCGATCTCGGCGACCGCGAGCGCCCCACGTTCATGCGTGTGGATGCCGCGAAGAAGGAACTGACGCTCCTGGCGCCGGAATCGCGTCGCGGCGAGGTGACGAAGCTCGAGACCGTGCACGAGACGGACGGGACGCACATTCTTTCCGGCGTGGAGCATGGCCGGAACGTGAGCCTGATCATCACCCCGGGGGGCCGCATGACCCTCTCGGTCATCGCAGACGGCGTGGTCTGGTCGGTCTTCGGCCATGCGCTGCCCGAGGGCGACGACTCGAAGCCCTCCGGCGAGTCGAAGTAGCCGGGGGCGCAGGAGTGCATTCGTCAGAGTGCCGGAGGTGGGACTTGAACCCACACGCCCTTGCGGGCAACGGATTTTGAGTCCGCCGCGTCTGCCATTCCGCCACTCCGGCTCGTGAGGGGCGCCTGCCGCGGGAGAGAGCCTACGACCGGGGATGCGGCTCTGCCAGCCGCCTCCCGCCTCCCGGCTAGAATGCGAGGGTCGGCCTTCCCTCCCTTTCAGTCTCCAGAGGCAGCGCATACCCGTGTCGATCAAGGACGCCTACACCGGCAGCCGGTTCGGGCTGTCGTTCGAGCTCTTTCCGCCCAAGACGCCCGAGTCGGAAGCCGTGATGTGGCGGACGGTCGATGAACTGATGGCGTTCGAGCCGGCGTTGATCACCTGCACCTACGGCGCCGGTGGATCGACCCGCGGCACAACCCTGGACGTGCTCAAGGGCGTGATCGCCCGCCACGATCTTCCCGTCGCGAGCCACCTCACCTGCGTGGGCAGTTCGATCGACGAACTCCGTGACTACCTCCGCGAGGCGTTGGCACTCGGCGTTTCGGCGATCGTGGCCCTTCGCGGCGATCCGCCCAAGGGGGAAACCGCCTTCCAGCCGGTCGCGGGCGGTCTCCGCTACGCCTCCGAACTCGTGGCCCTCATCCGCGGCGAGTTCCCGGAGCTCGGCGTCCTCGTGGCGGGCTACCCGGAGACGCATCAGGAGGCGGTCAGCCCCGAGGCCGATCTCGAGAACCTCAAGCGGAAGTGCGACGCCGGCGGCCACGTCGTGGTCACGCAGCTGTTCTACGACAACGCCGACTTCTTCCGGTTCCGCGACCGCTGCAACGCGATCGGGATCACGGCGCCCCTCGTGCCGGGAGTGATGCCCGTCACCAACTACGCGCAGGTCCGGCGGATCGCGAGCCTCTGCAAGGCCCGCCTGCCAGAGTCGTTCACGCGGCCCTTCGAAGCGGCCGGCGACGACGAGGCGGCGCAGTTCGAGGCGGGAGTCACGTTCGCGGCCCGCCAGGTGGAGGAGCTGATCGCGGCCGGCGTGCCGGGCGTGCACTTCTACGTGCTCAACAAGTCGCCGGCCACGGTCCGCGTGCTCGATCACGTGGGCATGAAGCGGGCGGGAGCGTGAGGGTCCCGGACCGTTCAACGATGAGATCGCTGAACGTGGCACGAAGGTTCGCCCTCCGGGCTCACCGCGGCGGCTGGTCGTCGTCCATCGTGCGGATATAGCTCCGCAGCCGCTCCAGCTCATCGCTGACGTGGCGGAGCTTGAGCATGTTCTCGACCCGCTTGACGAGCTCCACGCGGTTGACCGGCTTCGAGAGAAAGTCGTCGGTGCCCGCCTCCACGGCCCGCTCGATGTCGCCGAGTTCGCCGAGGGCCGTGACCATCAGGATCATGATCGGACTCGTCGTCGGGTCGCCCTTGAGCCGCTGGCAGACCTCGAAGCCCGAGAGCTTCGGCATCATCACGTCGAGGAGGAGGACGTCGGGACGAAACGACTCCACCTTCGCCAGCGTGTCGGCGCCGTCGATCGCCGTGGCAATCTCGCAGTCGATGCCGGCGAGGTACACCTCGAGCAGCTCGCGATTGGGCTCGTTGTCGTCGGCGATCAGCACGCGGGCCTTCCGCGGCGGGGCACGGTCAGGGGTGGCGGCGGGCTTGGTGGTGGCCATGGAGGCTCGCTCAGGGCGTTTCGAACACCGACTGGCTCTTCACGATCGCCATGTCGTCGGGGAAGGTGTGGAAGGCCTGGACGATCAGGCTCCGCGGCCGCGTCTCGACGTCGATCCAGCTCAGGGCACCGAGAGCGACGCGGCCCCCCGACTCGAAGCGGTGCAGAAGGCCGCGGCGGGCCCCGGCCTCGACCAGCTCCTGCTGGAAGGACCAGAACACCTCAGGCTGGACCGACTCGAGCTGGAAGCAGGTCTGGTAGCAGGCCCCGCCCCGGCACTCCATCTGGTCGCTCCGCTCGCCGGCGATGCGATGCGAGAGCAGTCGCCGCTTCTGCGGCAGCGGCTGGGCCCCGCTCGTGGCCACCTCGGTGAGCGTCAGGCCGTCCTTTCGCCAGGTCACCACGTGCCCCGCCGTCGTGATCGAAATCATCGCCAGGTAGCCACCACGATCGATCGTCCGCGTGGAGCGGATCTCGAAGAGTTCGGGATGGAGCGAACGTCCATACAGCTGGAAGACCAGCTCGCCGACCTTGGGGCGAAGGGAAATCACGTCATGTCGCTCCGGGGATTCGAGGAAGAGGACGCAGGCACCGGACGCGAACGCCGGTGCCGCACCATCTCTCCACCCGCCTCGAAACTCAGTATAGGAATCAGCGACGCCAACGGCCAACCGTCGGTCGTTGCCCCCGCGGAAGCGCGAGAGATGACCAAGCCTCGGACGACGAAAAAGAAAGTCGTCCATGTGCTTGACAGAATCGCGCGGCGCCGACAGGCCGTGCCTTGCGCCGTCAGAGCAGGCCCACGAGGATGTCGTACACGGCGTGCGAACCCGCGGCGATGCCGAACCCGCGGGCGACGAACAGGATCGCGAAGAACAGGCCTGCGAGAAATCGAAAGGTGAAGCTGTAGAGCGCGAACACGTCGCCCAGCGGGCCGACGTAGTGCGCCAGGCTGAACAGGAGGCTCGATGCCACCACGCCCCAGCAAGCGGCCGCCGGCCTCGAGAACCCCAACTGGGACAGCAGCCATGCCAGCGCCGGCAGGAGCAGGAGCCGGAACAAGACTTCCTCGTAGAGCCCGGCCCCGCAGAACGCCACGAACCGGCCCAGCAACCCCTCGCCGTCCACGGCCGCCGCGAGCGGCCACCACCGCCCCTGGAGCCGGGCCAGGCCCACGAGCACCGCGGCCCAGAAGACGGATTCCACGGCCATTCCCGCGAGAATCGCCGGACGAAACCGCCAGCGGTCGTGCTCGACGTGATGCCAGGCGAGAAGACCGAGCACCGTGAGCGTGGGCAGCAGAAAATAGGCCCCGAAGCCCGCCGCATCGAGCAGCTGCCGCAGCCAGACGTCGGCTCCGTTGCGGGGAGAGCCGCGGCCCATGACGAGCACGCCCCCCTCGTAGGCCAGCACCAGCGGCATGGTGAACACGAGGCTCGTGAGCGGTGTGCGGGAGATGCTCCAGTAGGTCTCCTCGAGCGAGCCCTGGGGCTCACCGGCCTCTGCCAGTGGTGCATCCGTCGCCGGATCAAAGCCGAGATCGGCGAGTCCATCGGTGATCGCCCGTTCCGCACGAGGATCATCGCCGGGCTCCGGCGGCAGTTCGGAATCAGGCATCACCAGCGGCGCACGGCCGCCTCCGCTCGACACGACGATCCCCATGGTCGGCATTCGTGCCACGATGCGACATCGTCCACGCAACCGACGATGCTTGCACTGCTGTCACGAAAAACTTTTGCCGTCAAGGGGGCGATTTTCCGGAAGACAACGGCCTCGCCGCGCCGCACCGTCGCTCATGCTTGACAAGATCCGATGATGCCACAGAATCTCCGACATGCAGTTCCCGACTGATGGGCTCATCGCTTGATTGTTCGCACGAGGTTTTCACCCAAGGTTGCGGACAGGGCGTGGGACACATCCGGTCGAAGGGTTGCTGCTGACGAGCGAACACCATACCTGGGGGGCGACGACTTGAGGGATCGACAGTCGGCGACCTTGGTCGTGGCCTGGATGTCCCCCCCGTCTTTCTTGGTGCCGGCGTGCGGAAGTGGCCGCCGCCCGGCTTGGGGATTCCAAGGGGCGTTCTGGGCGTGCGGCGGCTGCCGTGGGCCGTGGTGCCGAGCCGGTGATTGCGTGTCTCCCGACCGCCGCGGGTAGAATCCCGCGGACGTTCGCCGCTCGCAGGAAGCCCCCATGGCACGATGCCTCATCGGATGCGGCTCGAATCTCGGCCGGCGGCGCGAGCAGCTCGACCGGGCGATCGAGTTGCTGCGGTTCATGCCCGGCATCGACCTGCGGGCGGTCAGCCGCTTCCGTGAGACCGTTCCGATCGGGGGGCCGCCGGCGCAGGATGCCTTCATGAACGGCGCCTGCCTGATCGAGACGGAACTGCCTCCGCGGGCCGTGCTCGACATGCTCGCGGCCATCGAAAACACGCTCCAGCGGGAACGCCGCGAGCGCTGGGGGCCGCGGACCATCGACCTCGACCTGCTCCTCTACGACGACCTCGAGCTCGAGTCGCCCGAACTCACGCTCCCCCATCCGCGGATGGCCACACGGCGATTCGTGCTGGAGCCAGCCGCCGAGATCGCCCGTGACCTCGTCGTTCCACCCACGAGATGCACCGTCGGTGATCTGCTCGACGCCATCTCCTCGCCCCATCCGTTCGTGTCCGTGGTCGGCGTGCCCGGCAGCGGCGCCTCCGAAGTGGCGTCGGCCGTCGCCGACGCCACGCTCGCCAGGCTGATCCACGCGCCGACGCCGTGGCCGTCCGCCGACGTCTGTGCGGCCACGCTCGCCCGTTGGCGGCAGACGCTCGACGCCTGGTCCGCGCCACTCACCGGCCCCACGTGGGATGACGAGCCGCATGCCACGGTCGCCGACTACTGGTGCGGTGGCCTGATGGCGGCTGCCGCGGATGCCCTCGATCCCGACGACGCCGCGCGGTTCCACGCCGACGTCGAGGCGGCCGCGGCCGCGAGCCGCGTTCCCACGGTGGCGATCCTCCTGCTGGTCGACGCGGCCACGCTCGGTGAGCGGGTCGCCTTCCGCGCCCGTCATGCCCACGGTCACAGCGACGTGTTTCACGACCTCACGCCCGCCGCCGTGCTCTGCGACCGGCCCGACGAGGTGATCGCGCCGCTGGTGGCGCTGCAGGATCGCCTCGCGCGAAGCCTGCGATGCCCGGGCGGGAGGCGGCCCGATGCGCCGCGGGCGGTGCTCGTCATCGACGGCACCGATCTCGCCCGCGCCGCCGACGAGGCGATTGCAGCCGTCGAGGCGATGCTTTGATGGCCGACGCGGCGGAGCCTACGGTGATCAGCGGCCCGCAGGAGCTCCGCGCCGCGGTCCTCGCGGCCCGAGGCCGCGGACGCCGGGTGGGCTTCGTGCCCACGATGGGGGCGCTCCATGCCGGGCACGTCAGCCTCGTCGAGCGGGCGGCTGCCGACTGCGACGACGTGGCGGTGTCGATCTTCGTGAACCCCACGCAGTTCGGGCCGCACGAGGACTTCACCCGCTATCCACGGACGCCCGAATCCGATCTGGCCCTGCTCACGGGCGGGCGGGTGCGGTGGGTGTTCGCTCCGCATGCCGACGACATCTACCCGCCGGGTTGGTGCACACGGATCACGGTCGACGGCCCGGCCCGCGGCCTCGAGGGGGAACTGCGGCCGGGCCACTTCAGCGGCGTGGCCACCGTCGTCTGCCGACTGTTCATGGCGGTCCCGGCCGACGCCGCCTACTTCGGTGCGAAGGACTGGCAGCAGACCCTCGTGGTCCGGCGCATGGTTCGCGACCTCGGGCTGCCGATCGAGGTCGTCGTCTGCCCCACCGTTCGCGAGCCGGACGGCCTGGCGATGAGTTCCCGCAATGCCTACCTCGCGCCGGGCGACCGGCAACGGGCCACAGCGATGTGGGAGTCGCTCGAGGTGGCCGCACGCGCCTGGGATGCGGGTCAGGCGTCATCGGCCATCGAGCGACTGATGCGCGGCCATCTCGAGTCCCGCGGGGTGGTGGTCGAATACGCTGCGGTGGTCGATGCGGAGTCGCTCGATGCCGTGCGTCCGGGAGCCGAGGCGCGGGCTCTCGTCGCGGGGCGGCTCGGCGCCACGCGGCTGATCGACAACCGTCCGCTGCCGCCGCGGCAGGCCGGAGGCGGCTGACCGGAGCCCCCATGCGTTCGACGCTCTTCCACATTCCGACGACGATCGATCTCGGTGGAACGGCCGTGCCGCTCTTCGGTTGGGGGCTGCTGCTCGCGGCGTGGGTCGTGGTCGCCGGCGCGGGGTTCGCCTGGGCGGCCACCCGTCATGGCCCGTCGCGGGCGGCCGCCTCGCTGGGGCTGCCCCTGGCACTCGTCGCGGTGCTGATCGCGTGGGTTCTCCCCGCGCTCGACGACGGTGCCGGCGTGCCGATCCGCGGCTACGGCGTGATGCTGCTCCTCGCTGCCGCCGCGGGCACCTGGCTGTCGGTCATCCGCGGCCGGGCGATCGGCATCGACGCCGACACGATGCTCGCGCTCGCCACCGAGGTCTTCATCTGGGGGCTGGTCGGTGCGAGGCTCTTCTACGTGCTCGAGTACCACGGGCAGTTCTTCGGGGCCGGCACGACCCTCGGCGAGTCGCTCGCCCGCATCGTCAACATCGCCGGCGGCGGCCTCGTCGTGTTCGGCGCGCTGCCCACGGCGGCGATCGCGGCCTGGCGGTTCGCGGCCCGCCGCGGGATCCCGTTTCTGAAGCTCGCCGACTGCGCGGTTCCGGGCATGCTGGTCGGCCTCGCCATCGGGCGGGTCGGCTGCTTTCTCAACGGCTGCTGCTACGGCGGGCCGTGCGATCTTCCCTGGGCGGTGCGGTTTCCCGAGGGCACGGCGCCGGCGGCGGAGTATCCGGGGCCGGCCGGCGGCAGCCTGCCGCTCCATCCGGCCCAGCTCTACGCCGCGGTCGATGCGGCCCTGCTCGCGCTGGTCGCCGTCCTCTTCACGCCCGTCGCCCGCCGCGACGGCGAGGTGTTCGCGCTGGTGCTCACGCTGCACCCGATCTCGCGGATCCTCCTCGAGATCATTCGTGTCGACGAGCCTCCCGCCCTCGGCACGCCCTTCTCCATCTCGCAGCTCGTCTCGATCCTGCTCCTGGCGCTGGCCGCGGCGCTGTGGTGGTGGATCGGTCGCCAGCCACCACGCGTCGTCGTCTCCGATCACCAGCGACACACCCCGAGGGCCGTTTCGTGACCGACCGCTCACCAAAGCCACAGCCGCCGGCCCGGAAGACCGCCGGCCCGAATCCCGCCACGGGCGACGACGTCGATGCCGCGGTCGAGGACGAGTGGCGGCGGATCGAGCGGGAGCGGATCGCCGAGGAGGTGGAGGAGGCCCGCGAGGATGCGATCGCCGAGGAAGCGCCGCCCCTGCGGCGGTGGCCGTGGCTGGCCTTCGTCGCCGCGCTCACGGCCGGCGTGATCGCCGCCGTGGTGCTCAACTCCCCGGCGGCCATCTCCCGGCGGATGGTCGCGCCGCGGCAGGAACCGGCGGCAGCAGAGGCGGCGAAGCCAGCCGTGGCAGCCGCGAGCGACCGAGAGGAGCTCACCCTGATCGTGGCCGGTCCGGAGGGCAGGAAACGCCTGGCCGCGCTGCTCGATGCATCCGGCATCGAGCGGATCGACGGCCCCGACGACGACGAGCAGATACGCGGCGCCGGCATCGGGGAGGCGGGCGCGTCGATCGAGGATGACCGGCTGGAGGTCGCAGCCGATCCTGCGGCAGTGGAAGCGTTTCTGGCGGCCCTCCGGAGCCAGCCGGACGATTCACCGATCCGGCTCGGATCGCGGCAGGGGCCCGGGGGAGCCCCAGCCGCCGGGCCTGGTGGGGAAGAAAGCCGAGTCGCCCCGGGCGGGGATTCGCAGGCGGCCCTCCGCAGGCTTGCCATCAGGCTCGTTGCCGACGACAGCCCGGAGGCATCCCCCGGCCCCTCTCCGGAGTCGCTCGACGAATGACCGGTCACGGTGACAGCCCCCGGGCGATCCCGGGCCACGCCACGATCCGCTGCCGCCTCGACGGCCCGCTGGTGGTCGAACTGCCGGACGACATCGCCCTGCGGGTGATCGACCACGAGGGGAGGGCGTTTCCGCTGCCGGCTGGGAAGCC
>CAIKWU010000265.1 GCA_903831155.1 uncultured Planctomycetaceae bacterium
CGACACCGCCGCCTGGCAGGTGCGGGCGTGGAACCTGAAGCGTTCAGCCAACTACGGCTCGGAGCACGTCGACGAGCGGCCGCTGCCCGTCGACGCGGTCGATGTCTCGAGCGACGGCCGTCAGGTCACGCTCCGCGTGCCCGAGTTCGCAGCCACGTGGTGCTATTCGGTGGAGTGGGCGACCCGCGCAGCCGATGGCGCGGCGGTGAAGGGCGTGCTCCATGGCACGCTCCACTGAATGACGCTCGGTTCCGTGGGCGGCGCTCGGGGCTGCCCATGCCCCGTCACCGGACGTTCGCGGGGCTCGGGGCTGCCCATGCCCCGTCACCGGACGTTCGCTGCGGGCATCCTGCCCTCCGCTCACTCGATGCTGCTCTCGCTTCGCCATCCTGGCTTCGCTCGACCAGCACCGCCGGCTCCCGGGGCACGGGCAGCCCCTCGCTGAGTTCATGCCTGTAGAAGCCGAACGGCCGGGCGGGGGGGCAACGACGACGGCCCTAGCGTGCCAGGGCCTTGAGGGTGGCGAACCGCTCGCGGAGTTCGTCGAGCTGCACCGCATACGCCGGATCGGCGATCACGTCGGTCGTCTCCTGCGGATCGTTCACCAGATCGAAGAGCTGCTCGCGGCCGAAGTCGGGCCAGAACACGTACTTGATCTCCTTGCGAACGAGCGCCTCCGATGAGGGAATCCGCTCGATGTTCGTGATCGTCGGGTGCTCATAGAAAAACTCGGTCCGCCAGGCCGTGCCCTGCTCGAGATAAAGCGGGGCGAGGTCGCGACCCTGCATCCGCGGAGGCGCGGCCACGCCGGCGGCCGCCAGGATCGTGGGGGCCAGGTCCACGTTCAGCGTCACGGCGTCGTTCGTGGTGCCCCGCACGGCGGCGGGCATCCGCGGATCGGCCACGATCAGGGGCGTGCGGATGCTCTCCTCGAACGGATACCACTTGTCGGCGAGGCCGTGCTCGCCGTGGAGGTAGCCGTTGTCGGTGGTGAAGATCACGAGCGTCTCGTCGAGCACGCCCTGGGCCTCGAGTTCGTCGATCACCGCGCCGCAGGCGGCGTCCACTTCCGTCGCCAGCCGGTAGTAGTTCTTCATGTATGCCTGGTACTTCTCCGGCGTGTCGAACCGCCAGTGCCAGCGGATGCGGCCCTCGTTCTTCTCGCTGACCAGGAACTCCGGCAGCCTCTGGTAATGCTCGTCGCCCGCCGTGGTCGGAATCGGGATCGTGGCGTCGGCGTAGAGGGCCTGCGACTCCGGTTGCGGCAGATACTGCAGCGGGTTCTCGTCCTCCGCGTGCGTCGCGAAGAAGGAGAGCACAAGGCCGAACGGCTGCCCCTTCGGCCGGTCGCGCAGGAACGCCCGGGCATCCCGCTCGTTCTTGGCGGTCACGTGAATCCGACCGCCGTCGGGCTCGGGTTGCCAGTGCGTGCCGCCATACGCGTGGCCGACGTCGAACCGGTCGGCGGGAAACGTGCCGCAGTGCCACTTGCCGATCAGGCCGACATGAAAGCCATGGTCGCGTAGCAGCCCCGGCCAGGTCTCCGCCCACGGCGTCTCGAACGCGTCGAAGGCCCGGTTGCCGTGTCGCGACATCCACTGCCCGGTGAACAGGCTGGCCCGGCTCACACCGCAGATCGCGGTGGTGACGCAGTTGTGGGTGAACCGCACTCCTCGCGTGGCGAGGTCGTCGAGGCGGGGCGTCTTCACCACCGGATGACCGGCGCAGCCGAGCGTGTCGTGCCGCCAGTCATCGGCGTAGAGCACCACGACGTTAAGCGGCGGCGCATCGGCCGCCCGGATGATGCCCGTCGCGAGTGCCAAGGCCACACCCACGATGCCGAAAGCAGTACGACTCATGAACGTCATCTCGGTCCTCGCATCGCCGATGCCGCCCAATGTGGCCCGATGCCAGCGTACCGCCATCACCCTCCCGGGTGACGCCCGTGATTGCGGATCCATGCA
>CAIKWU010000266.1 GCA_903831155.1 uncultured Planctomycetaceae bacterium
AGCACGGGGCATTGAGACGGCTCGACGCTGGCGCCCCACGTCCGGACGAGCGGCGCGCACCCCGTCGCCCCAGCACGGGGCATTGAGACACCAGCCCCGACAGTTCCGGCAGGGCGGCGGCCGGCGCGCACCCCGTCGCCCCAGCACGGGGCATTGAGACACAAGCGGACGACCACAGCAGCAGCAGTGTGTGGCGCGCACCCCTTCTTCCCAGCACGGGGCGTAGTGCCTCCTCACCCGCAGAGCACAACTGCGCCAGGCGACTCCCGCAGAATAAATCGCTGTGGGTGTGTCGTCTGACACCCGGCGAGGCGGGCGAGTCTGCGTGCACGCGATCCTTCAAACTTCTGCGATGCTACACGCTGTAGACCGCTTCGCCGAAAAGGTGCGATCGAGAGAGTGGCGAGGCTGAATCGACAGCGACGTATGAATCGGACGATGTATCAGGCTCACGCATGCCACCCAGGAATCAGTGATACCGATCTCGTGGCTCACTGCGCTACTGGCAGTGAGGCGGCGAGCCGCCGGGGGGCGCGTTCACTGAACGGCCGGGCACAATGAGCCGCCGCAGTTGTTCCGTGCCAGGCCGCACCCGCCAATGGCGGCGATCCTGCGGCGCGTGCACAAACACGGCCTCCGCCTTGGGAGGCAACGCCGCGAGAACCGCGAAGTGAAAGTCGCGATAGCCGGCCGTGAGGTCGATCGCGACCGTGCCTTGCACGGCGTCGCTTGCGAAGGCGTTCAATGCCGCGGCGACTTCTTCGGGGAATGTGTTGCCCGGGCAGCAACGGGCCTCGGTCACGGCTCGGGGGGGGAGGCCGTTACGGCCGACCGTCGGGAGCTCCCCCATGAGCACGTGCGCAGCCTGGTTCAGCCCGCCGTCGTGCAGCACCAGCACATTTGGCGGATCGAATAGCAGCGTGAGCAGGACGCCGAGGCTCCAACTCCTGCTGGCGATGATCACGAGCCGGTCAACATCACGAAGCCGCGGGGCTGCGTCGACCTGGGGCCGCATGCGGGCGACCACCTCGGCCGCAAGTTCGTCGCGGTAGTACTCGTTGTGACCTGCCTCGGGCATGCGGACGTAGTAGGCGGCACATTCTTCGAACGTCGCGCCGGCGGCCCTTGTCGGCGTCGCCTCGAGCGCGTGGAGCACGTCGGCCAGCGCGCGCTGCGGGTCGCCCGGGGCGTTGGAGAGGTGGCGAACATCGAGTCGCCTCCCCGGGTTCTGCGCCTGCCATGCGGCAGCCTCGGCAGCGTTTTCGCGGGGGAGCAGCACGATCGCCGCCCCGGCATCCGCGGCGGCGTCGAGTTTTGCCGCCACATGCTCGACCCGGGCGATCCAGCCGCCGCGGGCGTCGTCGCGGGACCACGCCGCCGACACGAAGACGTCGGGCAGGGTAAGGCCACCCTGCGACGCCACGATCGCGCCGGCCGCCAGGGAGCCCCAGGCCGAATCAGGTGAGAAGGCCAGACCGGAGAGATCGCCACCGTCGCGCTCGAGCCACGACGCGAGGTGGAGCGAGAGCCCCAAGATCCCGAGGTCGCGGAGGACCTTGTCGCCAAAGGCCGCGAGTCCTGCAGGCAGCAGCGGCGAGGAGCGGCCACCGCTCCGCCACTCGACGGGCAGCACGAAGGCGGGGCGGAGCAAGGGAAGCGAATCTCGGGCCTCGGTGGCGAGCAGGATGCCGATCTCCCCCCGAGCCACCGGCCGGTCCGATTCCGGGCGGGCCGACGAGGGCTCCCCGGCCATCTCGCAATACCACGCATGGGCACGGTCGAGCACCTCGGGACGCAGCCAGAGGGCCGCGAGCGGACCGAGGCCGCGGACGATGTCGCGGGCACGGGTGTTGCCGCCGGCCTCCGGCAGGAGACGGCCGCAGAGTTCATGGAGCCGGCCGATGTCGAGCGGC
>CAIKWU010000267.1 GCA_903831155.1 uncultured Planctomycetaceae bacterium
GGCCGCACGATCTGGGAGAGGATCGGCATGTTGTTGGTGTCGAAGAAGCCCCATCCGAAGCCGAAGAGCATCAGGAACATCACCGCCAGCACGAGCGACTTCGTGTCGAGCACGATGCCCACTCCGAGCAGGGCGGGAACGATGGCGGCCATCCCGATGGCGCTGACGTAGATCCGGCCCCGGTCGGTGTGCTGCATCCAGCGGTCGGCGAGCCAGCCTCCGAGGATCGCGCTGCCGATGGCGGCGCCCTGCCACCAGACCACGGCGCTCACACCCGCAATCCCCTGGGTGAGCTTCAGCTCCTTCTGCAGCACGCTCGGCATCCAGTCGCGGACCACCCACCCGGCGATCGCGGGGAGGGTGAAGTAGGCGAGCAGCAGGAGGAACGACGGGTTGGAGAAGAGGGCCTTCGCCGTCGCCCACGGCGACTCCCTCGAGGATGGCGTGGCGGCGTCATGCACCGTGCCGCGGGGCGATCGGAGCAGCAAAAACAGGGGCACGGCGTAGATCACGCCCACGAGGCCGATGGTGGTGAAGCCCCACCGCCAGCCGAACGACGGGCTGTCGGCCACGAATCCGCCGAGGCTGCCGAGCATCACGCCGAGGTAGATGCCGATCTGGTGGATGCCGACGGCCCGCGACCGCGTGGCGGAGGAATGATGGTCGGCGATCAGGGCCAGGGCCGTCGGGATGTAAAACGCCTCGGAGAGGCCCATGGCGGCGCGGGTGGCGAGGAGGTGGTCGTAGGTGGTGGCGTGGCCGGTGGCCCAGGTGACGGCCGACCAGGCGAACAGGCTGAGGCACACGATCAGCGGCTTGCTGACGCGGTCGGCGACGAGGCCGGCGAACGGGCTGGCGATCGCGTAGGTCCACTTGAACCACGCCAGCATGTGGCCCCACTGCTCCTGGCTCTCGATGCCGGAGACGTCGCCGATGATCGACCGCTGCATCGTGGCGATGAGCTGTCGGTCGAGGTAGTTGAGCAGGGCGACGGGCACAAGCAGTGCCACGGTGAGCCAGGCGACGCTCGACGCCGTCGCGACGGACTTGGTAGCAGCCCGGTCAGTCATCGGCCCGCCCGGACGGCAGGCCCACGGCACCAGTCCGTACCGGCCAGCATGGCGGTGCGGGTGCTCGACTGCCCGCCCGGACGGCGGGCCCGCTACACCTGCCCGCACCGGCCAGGATGGCTGTGCGGGCTTGTAAACGGAGGGCATGGGATTCGAACCCACAACCCCTTTCGGGGCACCACATTTCCAGTGTGGCCGCTAGCCATTCGCTTACCCTCCAAACCGCGGTTTTTCACACTGCTCCCACCGTTGCCCCCACCGTTCCTTGAAGGCGACGGGGGCGGGGCGGCCTGCAAATCACGGCGATTCGGCCCCGAGTGTACCGCGAGAACGGCCCCGAAACAGCCCTGCCGAGCCGGCCGATCTGGGCCGCCGACCGGCTCCGATCAGCCGCCCAAGGCCGCCGGCTCGCGGTGGGGGCGGTGGGGGCGGCCGAGGTGACTCGTTCGACGCCCATCGCAGGGCAGGGCGGGCGAACAGCCGGCCCACGACCTTACCCAGCCAGTACATGTCCGACGGCCGGTTCGGATTGCGGCCGCCAGCCGCTTCGGTCTGGGGCGTCGCCTTGGATCTCACTTGCGAAGATGGCGCCACGTCCGACCGCGCTTTATATCCGTTACCTGCGTCATCGTGACTTCAACATCTGACTCCTTACGTAGCCTCGTGATGATCTCACTCGACCTGACACCCTCGGACAGGAGCGCGATAATCCTAGCCGCTGTCACCGCGGACAGTTTCGCTCTGTGGTTGTTCTCGCCGGATAGGTCTGCCCTCCCCCGGTTCTCTCGCACGTTCTCCTCCAAGGTGAGCAACTCAAGGTGACGGGGATTGCAACACAGAGGGTTGTGGCACGTGTGGCTGATCGTCAGGCGTTTTTCCGTGCGGGCTGCCGCAAGCAACGGGCTTGCAAGATCAAACGCGACGTGGTGTGCGAAGAATCGCTGACCGCAGAACGTGACTTGTCCGTAACCACGGGATTTCGACTTGGCGATCCACGGCCAGCATTCGCTCTCGCCACCAACCCTAACGCCCTTGATTAGCGCACAAGCGATCGAGCAATAACGTCGATTACCTTTCACCCCAGTTATGACTCGATCGCATTGGACGCAGGAAACACATGCTGCAACACGTTGTGGCTTTCGCCTCGCTGCGCCTGTGACTTTCGCAAAGGTGCGTCCAGACCAGACCCCCTTAACGATTGCCGTCGTCAATCCAAGTTCCCGAGCGACTCGGCCGGCCTCCCCCCTGCGATCGCTAC
>CAIKWU010000268.1 GCA_903831155.1 uncultured Planctomycetaceae bacterium
CCCGCTCGAACGCCTCGAGCCGTTCGCCGTCGAGAACGTTGTCGAGGAACTCGGCGGTGGTGTTGGGATCGTCGGCCAGCCCGCGACCCACGGTCGGCGGGGCGGAAATCGCGGGGTTCTCGACGGCCCCCCGGATGCGGTCGATGAGCGGCGGAGCCACCGGGCTCGCCGCCACCTTGGCGCCCAGGTCCCTGTGGTCGGCCGGGCCGAGCACACCATCGATCCAGGCCAGCAGCGTGCGAACGGTGAGTCTCATCGCAGGATCTCCGGGACAGCCCGCCGCGGACGCGACGAGGGCTCTCTTCCTAGGAGTGGCACCGTCGGGCCGATTTCGTGCGGGCCGGCCCGGAGCGGGAAAAACCCGGTGGATCGCCATGATCCGTTCGGCTTCCGGATGCGTAGAGGGGATGTCGGTCGGGTTGGGCCTTTCCCGGTTGACGACTAGACTTTTTCGCGGTGGCCGGACCGATCGTCCCGGCCTGGGGTTGAGTCGCATGAACGGTCACCTTCGACACCTCCACCTCCGGCACGCGGCGGGCTACGTTGAGCTCGGCGAACTCCTCGTCGATGGCGACGCCCCCGTTCCCGGCCCTGCGCGGCGGCTCTTCGGCCGGGCTCTCGACGAGCTCCAGCAGTTGCCGGAATCGAGCCGGTCGGGGCCGGTCGCCAGCCTCCTCGAAGGACGCGCCCTGCGGAACCTCGGTGACTGGCAGGGGGCGATCGTCGCCCTTCGCCGGGCGGCCGACTCGGCCCCGGAGCAGATGGACGTCTGGCTCGGGCTGGGCTGGTGCTACAAGCGGGTCGGAAGGCTCGACGACGCGATCGCGGCGCTTCGCAGCGGCCTGGAGGCGGCTCCGGGGCAGCCTCTCATCCTGTACAACCTCGCCTGCTACCACTCGCTCGCCGGCAACGTGTCCGCGGCCGTGGATCACCTCACGAAGGCGATCTCGATCGACGACCAGTTCCGTGACCTGACCGGCACCGAGCGGGACTTCGACCCGATCCGCAGCGATCCGCGGTTCGTGGCCGCCACGCACGTGGTCGTCTGACGACGGGGCCGTCGGTCGAGCAACGCCGGCATCCGGAACCGAGACCGAGGACGACCATCCGGATGACGAGCCCGGCCCTCCAGGAAATCGTGGCCCTCCTCGGCTGTCCGGCGGCGGGCGATCCCGCGCAGTACCTCTTCGAACGGGCCATCGAGGCGGCGGGCCTCGACTGGCGATTCGTGACCTGCGAGGTGGCGGAGGTCGACATCGCTCCGGCACTCGCGGGGGCGGCGGCCCTCGGCTTCCGTGGATGCCTGCTGTCGGGCCCGCTTCGCGAGGCGGCGCTGCCGCTGATCGGCACGGCGAGTCCGTCGGCGACCTTCACGGGCGCGGCAAGCCTCGTCGAGCGGCGCGACGGCATCTTCGTCGGCCACATGACCGACGGCCGCGGCGTCGTCGAGGCCCTCCGCATTCATGTCGATCCATCCGCCCGTGCGGCGATCGTGGCGGGCGCCGGCCCGCGCGGACGCGCCGTGGCGCTCGAACTCGCAGCCTCGGGAGTCGACCACCTGTTCGTGAGCGACCCCGATTCCGCGCGGGCCGTCGCGCTCGCCGAATCCCTTCCGGAAGGCACCGCGGCGACCGTGCTCGACTGGCAGCCGCTCTCCATCCCTCCCCAGGCGAGCATCCTGGTCGTCACGCCGACGGCCACCCGCCCCGCGTTCGCCGGTCTGCGTGCCGACCTCGTGGTGGCCGACGCCGTCCGGGTGGGCGGCCCGTCGCTGGTCGCGACGGAGGCCCGCGAGCACGGCTGCTGCCTCGTCGACGGCATCGAGATCCACGCCTGCCAGACGGCGATCGATTTCCACACCCTCTCCGGCGCCGAAGCCGACGTCGACATGCTCCGCGAGGCGCTCGAGGAGTTTCTCGGCGCCTGATCGTGCCGGCGGCGAGTTCGCGGGGTCAGGCCGCGTCGAGCCGCTCGATCCGCCGCTTCAGGGCGGTGGCGGCCGATCGCACGTCGGGCACCGGATCGCCGACGAGGGCGGTGATCCGTCGCGTGATCGCCTCCGGGGGGACGGCCGACGTGGCATCGACGATCAGCCCCACGCCCTTGAGGGCGTTGACGACCACCATGGCACGGCGATACCGCTCCGCCGCCGCGCGGCGGTCGTCCGCGGGCGCGGAGGCGACGTCGGCCGCGTCGAGCATCTCGCCGAGCGTGTCCCATGCGGCGGCGTCGCCATGCCGGGCGAGTCCGATGGCCGCGTTGAAGCGAACGTCGTCCTCGCCGTCGTCGAGGAGTTCCCGCAGGCGGGCGAGGGGCGTCGCCCCGCCGATCACCCCGAGCGTGAAGGCGGCTGCCGAACGCAGCGGCCTCACGTCGCTCCGCGAGGCCGCCAGCAACGCCGCGACCACGCGGTCGGGTTCCTGGAACGACCGTCCGGCGGAGGCGAGGTTGGCGGAGAGCACCGCGAGCGCCTCGACGGCGGCCTGGGCGGTGCCCGGGTCGGCGGCGTCGGCGGCCCGTGCGATCAGCGGTTCTGCCGCCTCGGGCACCGCGAACTCGCCCAGCGCCCTGCAGAGGTAGGCGCACAGCGTGCGGGACTGCTCGGCCGCGTGCCCGCTGCCGGCGGGTCGGCCGCTGGCCACCTCGTCCGCGAGGATGCCGGAAAGTTCGCCCGCGAGCGCGGGGTCGTTCTTCAGCGTGGCCCCGCCGGGGCCGCGCAGGTCGTTGGCGAAGTTGAGTGCCACCTGCCAGCGGCCCTCGTTGTCCCGCCGCAGCGCGCGGACGTAACTCTCCGGGTCGTTGCCCATCTGGGCGAGCCAGTAGAATCCCCAGACGACAAACAGCCCGCAGGCCACGATCGTCAGCGGCACGACGAACAACTGCACGAGAAAGCCGGCGGACGGCGGCTCGACTGGCGGCAGGGAATCTGCCGGCCCGGGAACGCGGCGAGGTTGTTCTGTCATGAGAGAAGTCTAGGAGGCCCCGAAGGTGAGTCAACGTCCCGCCGTGGCCGGCCCGGCCTGCTGGCTCGACGTCGAACTGCCGACGGTGGCCGAGAATCTCGCTCTCGACGAGGCCCTGTTGGTCGAGGCCCACGAGTCGGCGACGGCGTCCACGGTGGTCCGCACCTGGATGGCCCGCGAGCCCACGGTGGTGCTCGGTTCGTCGAGCCGAGGCGGCGACGAGGTCGATTTCGATGCCTGCCGCGCCGCGGGCGTCGCGGTGCTGCGGCGTCCGAGCGGAGGCCTGTCGGTGGTGCTGGGACCGGGGTGCCTGATGTGGACGGTGGTGGCGGCATGGCCCCACCCCGCGCTCGCGATCGACGCGATCCACGCCGCGGTGCTCGATCCTCTGCGCGAGTCGCTCCGGACCGCCGGCAGGGCGGTCGTCCGCTGCGGCTCGAGCGACCTGGCCATCGAGTCGCGAGGCGGGCTGCGAAAGGTGTCGGGCAACGCGCTGCGGGTGAGCCGCGGGTTCGTGCTCTATCACGGCACGCTGCTCGACGCGTTCGACCTTCCGGTCATCACCCGCGTGCTGAGGCATCCTCCCCGGGAACCCGGATACCGCGCGGGGCGGGATCACACGGAGTTCCTTGCCAATCTCGAACTCGGCCGCCGGCCGCTCGAGGATGCCGTCCGCCGGGCCTTCGCGGCCGACGTTCGGCGCACCGCCTGGCCCCAGGACCGGGTCGCCAACCTGCTCCGCGACCGCTATCTCGACGCCTCGTGGACGGACCGCATCGCCTGACGCCGCGGGCCGGGGCAAGCTGGGAAGACTCCGCCGGCCGTGAGGGATGGGTGGGCATTCGCCCCGGCGATGATTGCGGGCGGCCCGGTCTGTCGATGCTCACTCTCGGTGGCGGGCCGGGGAGCCGGCAACGGGCTCCCGCGGCAAACCAACCTTTCGTCGGCGACGACGCCCCGGTAGGTTTCCCGGCCCGATCGACAGGACGTCGATTCGTCAGCCTGCAACAGGAGGTTGCCTTCCATGCGTCTGCACATGAACGCCGCGGATGTCCGTGGCCTCGTATCGCGGCACTTTCTCAAGCTCGGAGCCGACGTCACCGACGTCGACGACCTGCAGGAGAACATCCGCATCGACCGCGGTCGCTGCGTGGCCAGGTGCTACCGAGTGGCCGAGATGTTCGCCATGTGGCTGATCGATGTGGGCGTCCTGCAGTTCTACGACGCCGACGGCGAGATGCTGCACACGGTGAACCTGTTCACTGAGCTGCAGCCGCAGCGGGCCGCCGCCTGATCGCGGTCGGCCGACGTCGGGGGGGAGCGGTGTGGCTGGGACGATCCGGGGGGATCGTCCGCGCGGACCGCACGGGACGGATCGGGGGATTCGATGACGATGCCGTGGCGGTCGATTCGTGCCCCGAGGCTCACCGTGGTGGTCGCGGCGGCCGACGTCTCGGCGCTCGAGGAAACGCTCGTGAGCGTGCTCGAGAACCGGCCTGACGAGTGCGACGTGATCGTGTCGCTCGCCGCGGCGTATGACGATCCCTGGAACATCGGCGAAGAGGTCACGTTCATCGACGCTCCTCGGGGCGCGGGCCTCGTGGGCTGCATCACCGCGGGCGTGGCGGCGGCGAACGGCGACGTGATCCACGTGCTGGCCGCGGGCTGGCGGGCGACCGCCGGCTGGACCGACGCCGCGATGCAGCACTTCTCGAAGCCCGGCGTGGCGGCGGTGGTGCCGCTGGCCGTCGCCGAGGGCGACCACTCCCAGCCCGTGTCGGCGGGGGTGCGGCGGACGGCAGGGGGCCGGAGCATGACCGTCGTGCCGCGCCGCGTGCCGGGAGGCTTCTCGACCGGACAACTGCCCCATGCCCCGGCCCTCGAGGCAGGCTTCTGGCGGGCCGACCTGCTCCGCGACGTGGGCTTCTCCGCCGCCTGCGGCGACGCGCTCGCCTCGGCCGACATGGCCGCGGCAGTGGCGGCCCTCGATGGTGAGGTGGTGCTCGAGCCCGAGGCGCGGGTGATCGCCGGGCCCATCCAGCGCCGCGACGGCGGGTTCCTCGCGGGCCTCCGGGCGGAGCGGCTCTTCTGGCGATCGCTGTCGTGTGAGCGACTCGTTCCGGCGGTCATCGCCCATGCCGGCGAGGTGATGCGGCATGCCGCGATGACGGCGCCGTTCGGCACACTCGGCACGCTGGCAGGCCGCCTCGCCGGGCTGCTCGAGATCGGGTCGTCGTTCACCCGGAACCGCCAGCTCGCGGCGCTGCGTCGCCAGGCTTCCGGCGTCAATGCTGCCGACCCGCTGGAACGCACCTACCGCATCGACTCGCCCCACGACGCCATCACCCGGCCACACGCGGACGAGCCCGCACGCGACCTCAGACGGTCTGCCTGAGCGGTGTGCCGGCCGGGAACGAGGGGCAACTTTCTCGGCGCCGGGGCGGCTGATAGACTCTTCCGGTCGATTCGCTCCCGTAGCTCAATTGGATAGAGCGTCAGCCTCCGGAGCTGAAGGTTACAGGTTCGATCCCTGTCGGGAGTATTGAGGGTTTCGCCGGCCCCGGAGAGAAGCCATGTACGCGGTTCGTGGGTTCCTGTCGCTGCTCGCCCGGTTGATGATCGCGGCCATCTTCCTGATGAGTGCCGTCGCCGGGAAGATCATGAACTTCGGCGGCACGGTCGAGCGGATGGCAGCCGAGGGCGTGCCCTCGCCGACGATCCTGCTCGGCGGGGCGATCGCCTTCCTGATCATCGGCAGCCTGTCGATCGTGCTCGGCTTCTGGGGCCGATTCGGCGCCTTCCTCCTGCTCGCCTTTCTGGTCGCCGCCACGTACTACTTCCACGACTTCTGGAAACTGCCCCCCGACACGGCTCCCGAGCGGATGCAGATGGAAGTGATCTCCTTCCTCAAGAATCTTTCCCTGATGGGGGCGATGCTCTTTCTGATCGCCAACGGCACCGGTCCCTGGAGCCTCGACAACCGTGGCGGCGTCGCGGCCGGGGAGTCGGCCCCGACGGACGACGAGTGACCCGACCGACGGCTCACCCGCCCGCCGCCAGCAGCATCGTGGCGGCATGGATGTCGACGATCGATTCGAGGTCGTCGCAGTAGCCGCCGCCGCAGACGATCGCCACGGGAACGCCACCGGCCCGGGCGGCGGCGAGCACCATCCGGTCGCGGGCGAGCAGCCCCTGCTTCGTGACCCGCAGGCGGCCGAGCCGATCGCCCTCGAAGGGATCGGCGCCGGCGATGTACAGCACCAGTTCCGGCCGGGATCGTGAGAACGACTCGTCGATCGCGGGGGCCAGGGCGGCGAGATACCCGGCGTCGGCGGTCCCGTCGTCGAGCGGCACGTCGAGCGAACTCGCCACCTTCCGCAACGGGAAGTTTCTCGCCCCGTGGATCGACATGGTGAACACGTCGGGATCGCCGGCAAAGATCGCCGCGGTGCCGTTGCCCTGGTGGACGTCGCAGTCGAGGATCAGCACGCGGCGGACGAGACCGCGGGCCTGCAGCTCGCGGGCGGCGACGGCGACGTCGTTGAACACGCAGAAGCCCTCACCCCAGTCGGGCCCGGCATGGTGCGTGCCTCCGGCAAGGCTCGCCGCCACGCCGTCGTCGAGCGCGGCGGCCGCCGCGTCGATCGCGGCGCCCGTGCTCCGCAGCGACCGCTCCACGAGCGCAGGGCTCCACGGAAAGCCGATCCGCCGCACCTCGTCGGGGGAGAGCCCACCCGAGAGCACGCGGCCGACGTAGCGGCGGTCGTGCACGCGGAGGAGTTCCTCGTCGGTCGCCGCATGGGGCTCGACGAACTCCAGCGGCGTGCCTCCGGCGGCGTGGGCCACGAGCCGGCGGCGGAGCAGGCCGTACTTCGCGGCGGGGAACCGGTGCCCCTCGGGCAGCGTCAGCGGATAGCGGTCGGAGGGGAAGAGCCGCATGCGATGCCCGACGGGGATCCTGCCACGGCGCGGGGGCGGCCGTCACCGCGACCGCTTCGCCGGCTTCTTCTTCGAGGCCTTCGCCCGCACCGGGCTGCCGTCGTCGCGGCCGTCGATGAGCACGTCGATCGTGCCGGTCTCCACGCGGTACAGCCAGCCGTGAATCCGCGGCCGCGGACCCTTGGCGTGCATGTTGCGGATCAGCGCCAGATTCTTCAGGTGCTTGATCTGCAGTTTCACGTTCTCCTCGGTGAGCACCGCGAGCTTCTCCTCACGCGACAGCTTCCGCTCCTTCGCGATCCGGTTGGTGGCCTCCTTCGCGCCGGTCGCGATGCACAGCCAGTCGGCGATGTAGTTCTCGTGGACGCCGTCCTCGATCGCCGCGATGCCGCCGCAACGGGTGTGGCCGCAGACGATGATGTCCTCGATCTTCAGGTGCACGACGCCATACTCGAGGATCGCCGAGATGTTCACGTCGTTGAACGCGATGATGTTCGCCACGTTGCGATGCACGAACATCGTGCCCGGCTTCGAGCCGGTCATCTGGTGCTCGCTGACGCGGGAGTCGGAGCAGCCGATCCAGAGCACCCGCGGCCGCTGCTTCGCCGCGATCGCCTGGTAATATTCTTCGTTGGGCCGGAACTCCCCGGAGACGAACTTCGAGTTCCCGTCGAGCAGCTGGTCGATCATGTCGCTCATGGCCCTGGTCCCCGTGTGGTGTCCCGGCGGCGGATGCCCGGCCGGCGTCCAGAGGCTACCAAGCCGGCAGCCCGCGGGCCATCGGCGGGGTCCACCGGCGATTTGACCTTGCACGGGCGAGGGCACGGCGTGAAAGTCTGGCGTGATCGGCCGAGGCGGCCGGAGCGGGAGAGCGACCGATGGTGCTCGAGGGCTTGACGCAGAACTGGCAGGCGGTGCTCACGGCGGCCGTCGTGACCGCCACGCTCGCTGCGCTTCTGTTCGTCCAGCGGGCGCCCGACATGGTGATGATCGGGGGAGTCGTCCTCCTGCTCGCCGCCGGGGTGCTCACCCCGGAAGAGGCGCTCAAGGGCATGAGCAACGAGGGAATGATCACCGTGGCCGGCCTGTTCGTGGTGGCGGCCTCGGTGGAACGCACCGGGGCCCTCGCCGCGCTCGTCGACCGCGCCCTCGGGCGTCCCTCGTCGCTGGCGTCGGCCCAGCTCCGCACGATGATCGGTCCGGGCGTGCTCTCCGCGTTCACCAACAACACCCCGGTCGTGGCCCTGATGGTGCCCGCGATCCGCGACTGGGCCAAGAAGCACCGGCTGAGCGTGTCCAAGCTGCTGATGCCGATGAATGCGGCGGTCGTCCTCGGCGGCCTCTGCACGCTGATCGGCACGAGCACCAACGTGGTCGTGAGCGGGCTGGTGGCGGCCAAGCGAGGCACGCCTTTGGAGATGTTCGACATCACGTGGATCGGCGTGCCGCTGTTCGCGGCCGGGCTGGTCTACCTCGTGGTGGCCAGCCGCTTCCTCCTCAAGGATCGCCGGCCGCCCATGAGCACGAGCGACGATCCGCGGCAGTATTCGCTCGAGATGGTGGTCGAGCAGGGCAGCCCGCTCGCGGGCCGGACGATCGAGGAGGCGGGGCTGCGGCACCTCGACGGCCTGTTCCTCATGGAGATCGACCGCGGCGGGCACGTGATCGCGGCCGTCGCCCCCACGGAGCGACTGGAGATCGGCGACCGGCTGGTGTTCGTGGGCGTGATCGACTCGGTCGTGGAGCTGCAGAAGATCCGCGGCCTGCGGCCCGCCACCGACCAGGTCTTCAAGCTCGACGATCCGCGAAGCGAGCGGGTGCTCGTGGAGGCGGTCGTGTCGCCGTCGTGCCCGCTGGTGGGCCGCACGATCCGCGAGGGCCGCTTCCGCTCCACCTACGGCGCCGTCGTGATCGCGGTCGCCCGCGACGGCGAGCGGCTGCACATGAAGATCGGCGACATCGTGCTCCAGCCCGGCGACACGCTGCTGGTCGAGGCCGGCACGGCCTTCCTCGACCGCCAGCGGTCGAACCGCCACTTCTATCTCGTCAGCGAGGTGACCGGATCCACGCCCCCCCGGCACGACAAGGCCTGGATCGCCTGCACGGTCCTCGCGGCGATGGTGCTCGCGGCGGCGCTCGACCTCGTCCCCATGGTGGCGGCGGCCCTCGTCGCCGCGGGCGCGGTCGTCTGCCTGCGGTGCATCTCGTCCACCGAGGCGCGGCGGTCGATCGAGTGGGAATCGCTCCTCCTGATCGCGGCCAGCTTCGGCCTCGCCCGGGCGATGGAGAAGACGGGGCTGGCCTCGGCCATGGCCACGTCCACGATCGGCGCCGCCGGCGACAACCCGCACGTCGTGCTCGCCGCCCTCTACCTGGTGGCCATGCTGTTCACGGAACTGATGAGCAACAACGCGGCCGCGGTGCTGACCTTCCCGATCGCCTGGCAGACCGCGGCCGATCTCGGCGTCAGTCCCATGCCCTTCGTGATGGCGATCACCGTGGCGGCGAGCTGCGGCTTCGCCACGCCGATGGGCTACCAGACGAACCTCATGATCTACGGGCCGGGCGGCTACAAGTTCCGGGACTATGTGCGGTTCGGAGGGCCGCTCAACCTGCTGGTGATGGCGATCACCGTGGCGCTGGCGCCGCTGATCTGGCCCTTTCGCCCGTAGGCGGCCGGGTTTTCAAGGGCCGCTCCCCGGCTTAGGCTAGCGAGTTTCCGCGAAAGCGGCCTCCCTGCACGTGGACGGCATGAGCGACATCCTCCTCCACTACCACCGCGTCAACCCGACCACGTGGTTCTATTTCGCCTCGCTCCTGACGATCGCCCTGTTCTTCAAGTTCAACAGGCTGCTCAGCATCCGCAACCTCGATCTGATGGGGTTGATCCTGCTCGCCCCGGGCCTGCTGGCGGTGGAGTACGGCGGCTACAAGGCGAACGTCGCCGACCAGCAGCTGGGCTTCGTGTGGATCTTCGCCGTCTCCGCTGCGCTCCTCACGAGGATGCTCTGCGACTCGATGATGGTGCGGCGGCCGATGCTGGAGCCCAACCTGACCACCGGCGGCCTCCTCTTCCTCGGCGCCGCGCTGCTCGCCTTCCTGCTGGCCAACGTGATCACCACCCGCCCGCAGCGGGACGACGTCGCGGGCGCCGCCGGCGCGACCCGCCTCGAGGCCCGCGAGGCCGAGGTCGACGCCGATCAGCTCGCGCGGCTCGGCCCCGGCTATCCGCTGCTGTTCCTCCTGCCGCAGATCTCCACCCAGCGGATCTTCTTCGCCCCCGACGGCTCTGACGAGAAGACCGAGACGGCCGACGCGAGCCAGCGGGAGGTCCACGAGACGACGGCGCGGGTGATGGCGATCGTCTCCCAACTGGCGATCGTCGCCGGCATGGTGGTCGTGGGCTGGCGGCACTTCGAGAACACCCGCCTGGGGATCGCCGCCGCGGTCCTCTATCTCCTCCTTCCCTACACGGCGACGATGACGGGCCGTGTCGACCACGTGCTGCCAGGGGCGCTGATCATCTGGGCGGTCGCCGCCTACCGCCGGCCGTTCGTGGCGGGGGTGCTCATCGGGCTGGCGATCGGCACGATCTACTATCCCGTCTTCCTGCTGCCGCTGTGGTGCAGCTTCTATTGGGAACGGGGCGTGCGCCGGTTCGCCCTGGGCGTGGCCACGGCCCTGGCCACGCTGATCGTCGCCCTCTGGTTCACCTCTCCCGACACCACGGTGCTGATCGGCCAGCTGCGGCAGATGTTCGGCTGGATCTTCCCCAGCGAGGTCTCGCTCGAGGGCTTCTGGGCCCTGCCGGCCCAGGACGCGGTGTTCCGGCTGCCGGTGCTGGCCGCCTTCGTGGCGATGATGGCCACGCTGGCGATCTGGCCGGCCCCCAAGAACCTCGGCACGCTGCTGAGCTGCACGGCGGCCGTGCTCCTGGGCAGCCAGTTCTGGAAGGCCCACAACGGCGGCCTCTTCATGGCCTGGTGGCTGCCGGTGCTCCTGCTCGTCGTGTTCCGCCCCAACCTCGAGAACCGCGTGGCGATGCTGATGCTCACGCCCGAGTGGTTCCCCCGCCGCCGCGCGGCCTAGCCGCGGCGGGGATCGAAGTCAGCCGGCGGCGCGTTGCGGGTCGCGAGCCAGCGCCGCCAGCCATCGGCGTCCCACTCGTGGTTCGTGCCCGTGATCGCCACGAGGGCCTCGAGCACCCGCGTGTTTCGCGATACCACGACCGACTGCTTCGGACCGCCGCCCATCGAGAGGCCGCCGCCCGACGGCGTGAACGTGGCCGACATCTGCCCGTCGGGTGCATCGGCCCCGACGACGTGCCGGGTCTGGAGGGCGTCGATCAGGGGCGGGATCGACTCCTGGCCGCCCAGCCGCGCGAGAGCCTCTGCCGCCCGGTTCACCTGCGCGTTGTTGGGGCTGCCGAGCGCCGCCGTGAGCGTGGGAACGGCGAACTGCGGACCGATCTTCTCGAGCCGCTCCACCGCGGCGATCCGCGTCTCGGGGTCGGGGTGATCGAGCGCGATCGCCACGAGCGTGCGGGTCGCGTCGGCGGAGCCGATCCGCGCGAGGGCCTCGACGTACCAGCCTCGCACCGTCGGGACGGCCTCCTTCGCGATCGCCGCGCCGAGCGCGGGCACGGCGAACGGATCCGAGATTTCCCGGATCTCCTCGGCCGCGCGGTCGGCGGTGGCCGGACGATCGACGTCCTTCCGCAGCCGCTCGAGCCGGCGGACCCATTCCTTCTGGGCGAGGCTCGCCTTCTCGTTCCGCTCGATCAGGCCGATCTCCTGCACCGTCCGCCAGGAGCCGCGGTAGCGGACGAAGCCGCGGGCGGTCATCTGCTCACGGGGCGACGGCGGCGGATCCTCGCCGCCGGCCAACGCCGGCACGACGACCGCCACCGCATGGGCGAGGACCGCCGCGGCGAGGAGCATCGGCCGGAGGCTTCGTGGGTTCGCCCGCATCACCGTACTTCTCGGCTGGCCGACGACGGCCGCTTGATCGGGAGTCACGGCGGCCCGATCTCCTTCAGGATTATACCGCTGTAGCCGGCGACCACCCGATAGGCGATCAGGCCCGCCAGGCATGCCGCTCCCATCCAGGCGATCCCGCCGGCCACGGCTGCGGCTGCGGCGAACCCTCGTCGGCTGTGGTCGTCGAGCAGGTCGGCCACGCGATCGAGAGTCTCCGCCGTCGTGCCGGTCGCCTCACCGACCGCCACCGCCTCGACCACGTCGCGCGGCAGCGGCGCCTGGCTGGCCAGTGCGGCGCCGAGGTCGTCCCCCTGCCGCAGCCGCGCCTCCAGTCGGCCGCGTTCGATGGCCAGCCCCGGCGCGGCCGACGACGCGAGCACCACCATCTCGCCGGGACCGAGACCGGCGTGCGCCGCCAGCGACGCCGCGCGGCACCAGGAGGCCGCCTCGCCCGCCCGGACCGCGGCACCGATGACGGGCAGGCGGGCGATCACGAGCCGCGACGGGCCGCCACGATGCCAATCCCGCGCGAGCGTGCGGCACGCCACCGCGGCGGCGACGACGATCGCCGCGACGGCAACGAGCACCGTGGCGAGGCCGCGCGGGCCCGCGAGCCCGAGCCCGAGCAGGTCAGGGCCCCCGCCCCCCGTGCCACCGGAGGCGAGCACGATCACCGCGACCGCGAGGACGGCCACGGCGATCGAGATCGCCGGCCCGACGAGACTTCGCCGCAGGTCCCGCCGCGTGCGGATCGATCGCTCGACGGTGGACGCCGTGTCGCGGAGCACCTCCGCCAGCCGCCCGGTGCGTTCGCCGGCGCGGATCATTCCCACCACGATCGGCGGAAAGGCCCCGGTCGCGCGGGCCAGCGCCGCGTCGAGCGGCTCACCCGCCTGGAGCCCGACCCCGATCGCCTGCATGCCCGCCCGACAGTCGCGCGGCACCCGCAGGCTCTCCGACGCCCACGCGCGGCGGATGTCCACTCCGGCGGCGACCGCGATCGACAGGCGGCCGAGCAGGGCGGCGAGCACGGCGTCGGGGAATCGTCGAGAGCCCATCGGATCGACCTCGTTCCCGTCGGCCGGCACCGCACTCCGCGGGCGGTTCTAACATGGCTGCGGCCCA
>CAIKWU010000269.1 GCA_903831155.1 uncultured Planctomycetaceae bacterium
CATCTTCAACGGTCAGCTCTACGGAACGTCGGGCGTGGCTGTCGGTGCAAGCGGGTCCAACCAAGCCAGCTTCCGCGGCGTGTTCAACGTGGGGACGGGCCTGCCGACCACCGCCAACCAGTTGGGTTCACTGATCGCCGGCAGCGGCACAGGCAACGCCGGGCTTCAGGACCGCCCCTATGACTTTTTCTTCGCCGATGCGTCGACGCTCTACATCGGTGATGACGACACCACCGCACCCGCGACGGGTGGTATCACGAAGTGGTTGTTGAGCGGCACGACCTGGACCAAGACGTGGCTGGCCCTGCCGGCGGGGGCGACGGGGGTGCGGGCCCTTGCGGGCGTGACCGACACCGGGAGCGGCACGGTCGAACTCTACGGTGTGACGGCTGTGGCCAGCGGCCAGAACCAGCTCGTGAAGCTCATCGACACGCTCAGCGGGACGTCCGCCCCCAGTTTCAGCGTGTTGGCGACGCCACCGAGCAACTACCTCTTCCGCGGCGTCGCGATGTCGCCGGTGGCCGTGCCCGAGCCGTCGAGCATGGCGATCAGCGGCGTCGGGGCCATCGGCGTGGCCGCGGTGGGCCGGCGGCTGGTGCGTCGCCGCGGTCAGCGGGCCTGAGCCTGCGCCGCAGGATGCAGCCCGGGAATCTCCGGGGGCCGGATCCGCCGTCGCGGCTCCTCGAGGCTCTGCAGGAAGGCCGTGAGGTCGGCGAGGTCCTGCTTGTTGAGCCTGAGGGGTTTCAGGTGCGGTGACTTGACCGGGAAGTTCGGGTCGTCGGCCTGGCTCTGCTTCCGCTGCGGCGTGGGCATGCCGGCGTTGTAGAGCGTCAGGGCCACGTCCAGCTCGAAGAGGCCGTTGTGCATCAGGGGTGCGGTGGCCGTCGCGTCGCGCAGGCTGGGCGTGCGGAACTTTCCCGTATCGGTCGCCACTCCGGTGACTCGTCCGCGGCCGTGGTCCTCGAAAGGCCGGCCATAGTTCGACAAGCCGAGGTCGTGGAAGCCACCATCGGAGAAGGCGGGGCCGTGATGGCAGTTCATGCAGCGGGCATCGCGGCGGAACAGGTCGAGTCCGAGAACGGCGGAGTCGGACAGGGCCGCAGTGTTGCCCTTCATGAAGGCGTCGAACTTCGACCCGCCGCCGACGACCGTCCGCTCGAAACAGGCTATCGCCTCGGCGGCCCGATCGATGGACACGGCGTCGTCGTCGTACGCCGCCTGCCAGAGGTCTTCGTAGCCGGGCTGCGACGTGAGCAGGGCGACCACATGCTCGGGCCCGGACCGCATCTCGTCGGGATTGAGCAGCACCTGCCTCGCCTGGTCCTCGAGCGAATCGGCGCGGCCGTCCCAGAAGAGGTGCTTCTGGAAGGCGGCATTGCGGATCGTGGGGGAGTTTCGGGCGAGGTGTTTTCGCGAGTGGCCGAAACTGGTCGTGCGACCGTCGGCCCAGCCGAGGTCGGGATCGTGGCAGGAGGCGCACGCGATCTGGCCGCTGCCTGAC
>CAIKWU010000270.1 GCA_903831155.1 uncultured Planctomycetaceae bacterium
ACGATGTCGAGGAAGTGGTCGGGCTTCATCCGCTGGAGGAGGTCGCGGATGCCGCCGCTCTCGAGCTGGAAGATGCCCTTCGTCTCGCCGCGGCAGAGCGTGGCGAACGTCGCCTTGTCGTCGAGCGGGAACGCGAAGGGGTCCATCCGCCGTTGCTGCGTGCTGAAGATGATGTCGAGCGTCTTGGCGACGACCGTGAGGTAGCGGAGGCCGAGGAAGTCCATCTTCATCAGGCCGGCCCGCTCGACATCTCCCATCGCCCACTGGGTGATCACTTCCTCCTTGCCCGTCACCCGGCAGAGCGGCACGTACTCGACGAGCGGCCGGTCCGCGATCACCACTGCGGCGGCGTGCGTGCCGACGTTTCGGGCCAGGCCCTCGATCTGTTTGGCGAGCTGGACGAGCTCGCGGACCTCGGCATCGGCGTCGCAGGCGGCGGCGAGCTGCGAGCCCTCCGCCGTCGCGTCTTCCAGCGAGATGCCGAGCTGGTCGGGCACGAGGGCCACGATCTGGTCGACTCTCGGGATCGCCATCCCCAGGGCCCGCCCCACGTCACGGATCGCGGCCCGCGCGGCGAGCGTGCCGAAGGTGCCGATCTGGGCCACGTTGGCTTCGCCGTACTTCTTCTTGACGTAGTCGATGACCTCGCCCCGCCGCTCCTTGCAGAAGTCGATGTCGATGTCGGGAGCCTCGCGACGATTCACGTCGAGAAACCGCTCGAAGAGGAGGTCGTATTCCAGCGGGCAGACGTGCGAGAGGTAGAGCGAGTAGGCGACGAGCGCCCCGACGCCCGAGCCTCGTGCCGCCGCTGGGATGCTCCGCTCGCGGGCGTGGCGGACGAAGTCCCAGACGATCAGGAAGTAGCTGGCGAAGCCGAGCGTGTCGATCACGGAGAGCTCGCGGTCGAGCCGCTCCATCACCTGCGAGTGGAGCGGAGCCGATCCGGGATCGGCCGGCACCACGCCGTCGGTCCAACGCTTGGCGACGGCGGCATACCGCTCGCGGAGGCCCTGCAGGCAGAGCCGTCGCAGTTCCTCCGAAGCGGTGAGGCCGCCTGGCACCTCGAATCCCGGGAAGTGCCGCTTGCCGAGTTCGAGGTCGATCGAGACGGAGTCGGCGATCTCCTGGCTGCGGTTGACGGCGGCCGTCACGAGGTCGCGGTCGAGCCCGGCGAAGGCCAGGTGCATCTCCTGGGGGCTCTTCAGGTAGAACTCGCTGGAGTCCATCCGCATCCGGGAGGTGTCGTTGCGGAAGCGGCCGGTGTTGACGCAGAGGAGGATGTCCTGCGCCTCGGCATCCTCGCGGTTGACGTAGTGGCAGTCGCAGGTCGCCACCGGGGGGATGCCGAGTTCCCGCGAGATCTCCAGCGCCGCCTCCGTCACCTGCCGCTGGACGTCGAGGCCGTTGTCCTGGATCTCGATGAAGTAGCGGTCGCCGAACGTCTTCTGGAACCAGCCGGCCACCTCGCGGGCCTGGGCGAGCGACTCCCGCTGCTCCCGCGAGGAGCCCACCAGCGTTCGGCTGAACTCGCCCGAGAGGCATCCGGAGAGGCAGATCAGCCCTTCGCCGTATTCTTCGAGCAGGTCGCGGTCGATCCGAGGCTTGAAGTAGAAGCCCTCGAGGTAGGCCTTGGTGGCCAGCTTGAGGAGGTTGGCGAAGCCGATGCGGTCGCGGGCGAGCAGCGTGAGGTGGTAGCTGGAATCCCTCTGGCTGCCTGCGTCCTTCTGGAACCTGCTCCCCGGCGCGATGTAGGCCTCGTAGCCGATGATCGGGTTGATCTTCGCCGCCTTCGCGGCCTCGTAGAACTCGAGAGCCCCGTGAAGGTTGCCGTGGTCGGTGATGGCCAGGGCGGTCATGCCCAGTTCGACCGTGCGGTCGACCAGCCGTTCGATCGAACTCGCCCCGTCGAGGAGGCTGTAGTGGCTGTGGCAGTGGAGGTGGGCGAACGACTGCGTGCTCATCCGTGGGCCTCGCGTGGGGGAGCCGCAGTCTAGCAGACGGCCCCAGCCCCCCGCCGCGGCCGCGGGGCCGCTCAGTCGGCGCTCGGCTCGCCGATCTGCCGCAGCAGTTCCGCGAGCCGCGCCTGGAGGTCGAGCATCGCCTGCCAGTTGGGAAACTCGAGTTCGACCTTCTCTGCGCCGACCCGCATCACGGCCCCCTCGCTCGCGTCCCGCAGCACGCCCTGGATGTACTCGAGCAGTTCGCTGAGTTCGGCGGACTGGGCCGGGCTCAGCCGCTCGGGAAGGGGCGGCGGCTCGGAGGGCAGCAGCGGCGAGCGGATCGACGACACGTCGTCGACCACGTCGGAGTGGTGGTCGCTGATCTTGCGGAGCCGGTCGCTCATCTGGCGGGCGTGGCCGGCGGCGGCAGGAGGATGCCGGGCGGCGATCGCCGCGATGCGCTTGTCGATGTCGGTGTGGGAGCCCACCAGCAGCAGCGACCTGCCGAGCGAGATCATGTCGCCGTGCCGCACGATCCGGACCTGGATGTCCTCGCCGTTGATGCGGGTGCCGTTCGTGCTCTCGAGATCCGTGGCGACGACCTTGTCGTTGTCCTCCTGGAGCTTCAGGTGGTAACGGCTGATCCGCTCGTCGTTGAGCTGAATCGAGTTGCCCTCCTCGCGGCCGATCGTGACCGGCGTGGGCACGTCGGCGAAGACGCGGCCGCGGTCAGGGCCGTGCAGGACCCGGAGGGTGATCGTCGCCATGGCAGGGACACCGACATCCGCGGTCGGGCTCGGCACCCGCGGATCACGCTTCGTCGCCGCCCGCCCGGAGGCATTTTCCTGAAGGATACACGACATCCGGGGCGGCCGCCGGTGACGGGCCGCCCGGGGAGCGGTGGGGAACGCGGCGGGCCGGTTGACCGACCGGCAAAACCGGTACGATTGTCGTCAGGCACCCGTAGCTCAATGGATAGAGCATCGGTCTTCGGAACCGAGGGTTGCAGGTTCGAGTCCTGCCGGGTGTAGTGCCGTGGTCCGCCGTCACTCGGCGGGCACCAGATCCTTCGCGTCGAGCAGTCCGATCGTCGCGCCCTCGGCGTCGAAGAACTCGACCGTGCCGTCGCGGCCTTCGGGACCGGTGCCGACGGCCACCGCTTCGTGGCCGTCGTGGTCGCTGATCTCGATGCGTCCGCCCCCCTGCCCCTTCACGCGGCCCACGTGCACGAGCTTCGTGCCGTCGTCGGACGTCACCACGATCTCGCCGCAGATCACCCGGGCCGCCTCGATCGTGTCGACGTCGAGCCGCTCCGGCGGCAGGGCCACGGCCCGCAGGGCGAGGCCGATCGCCAGGAAGAGCAGGGGGTAGACGGTCCAGCGTTCGCGACTCGACATGGATCAGTCCCCGTGCACCTGCCGCAGCCGCGCCGACAGCCGCAGAATGTGATGAACCCGCTCGAACTGGTCGAGCCAGTCACCGATGACGGCGGCGATGGCGTCCGCCGGCGGCGGTGCGACGCCGCTGGCGCAGGACTCTCCCAGCTGGGTTGCCGCCGAGGCGCGGTAGGACGAAAGCGTGCGGTCGCCGTAGAAGAGGATCGGCGTGAAGTCCTCGCTGAAGAAGGCGACCACGGGCACCCGCTGTCCGCCGCAGACCTTCAGGTGGGCGGCGATGTCGGGGAGCGCATCGCGGTCGAGAAACCTCAGGTCGATCGACGGGGCCGCTGCGGCGAAGTGGTCGAAGATCGGGCACTGGTTGACGCAGTCTCCGCACCACGCGCCGGCGAGCACGAGCACGGGCATCCGCCGCACGAACCCGGAGAGGATCCCTCGCTGCTGCGGCGAGAGCGCTACGCGGGATCGGAAGGCGGCCCACCGCTCCCGCTGCTCGGCCGTGCCGTGTCGCTCGAGGAACTCGGCATACGGGGCAGCGGCCGCGAACGCCGCGGCCCAGGCCTCGGCTGTCGGCGGCGCTCCGGCTCCGGGCACCGATGCGGCAGGAAGGGACACGTTCGACGCCGCCATGAGATCGTTCTCCGAGGGTAGGCCGGCCCGCCCACGAGCCGCTCGCGGGAGCATACCGTCTTCGCGCAGGCAGCCCGAACGCTCCAGAGTCCGCGGCTCCGTTCAATCTGGGTCGGCTGAGGCCGTCTCGGCAAGGCTTCGTGTGGTCGGAAACTCACCACCGAATCGGCATTGACCCATGAAATGCCGCGTCCTACTGTCCGCCCCGCCTGAAGGCCATGGGGCTGGTTCGACACCCGCCCCACTCGAAGTCGGCGGTGGCACGGAAGCCAACCGCCGACCTCGAGAGGGCGATCAGGCCGGACAATCCAATCGCTCCCGGAAACGGTCCAGGTTCTCCGCCCCCCTGGTACCTGGGCCGTTCCGGGGGCCTTTTTTTTGCGCCGCGGCCTCCACGCGGCCGGGGCCGGCTACCATGCCTGCATGGCTCTCCAAGCATCCCCCCCAGGCGCCGAGCGGATTATTCGCTGGATCATGGCCGGCATCGTGGCCTGGGGCTGCATCCACGCCGTCGGCGCGTGGCGGCTGAACCACGACCCGCGGCGGATGCTCGTGGTCCTCGCGTGCGTGGCCGCCTTCCTCGGTTTCTGGTGGGCCATGCTCGCCGCCCGGCGCCGCCGCCTCGCCCGCTGATCGCCCGCCTCACGGGGCCGCTCGGCGAAGGCCGGGCATTCCCAGAGCCGTGCCGTAGGCCTTCACGAGGTCGTCGACCGAGCCGCCGAACGTGGCGGCCAGCGCCTCCTGGGCCGGCGTGCCCTCCTTCACCGAACGGACGAGCGTGGCGAACGCGCGGGCGTCGCGGGCGATGAGGAGCCGCACCATGCCCGAGGCGATGCCGTACTGCACGGCCTGGATGTTGTCGGCCTCGAAGAACCCGGCGCCGACATCGCCGCTCGACCGCATGAAGGCCGCCGCCTGCGCCTCCTTGAGGGGCACCTGGTCGCAGCCGCGAACGATCCGCTGCCCGACCCACTCGGCGATCCCCTCGTTGAGCCAGTTCGGCAGCTGCTTTGCCGACATCCAGCGGTGGTTGAAGCCGTGGCTCGTCTCATGGACGAGCATGTGGGCGAACGCGGCGGGGTCGTCACCACGATGGCAGGCCGTGACCACGCGGCCGTCGCTCCGCTGGTGGCACATCCCGTGGGTGCCCCGGGTGTCGGCCCTCATGAACCGCGACTCGAAGGCCGTGTAGTCGTCCTCGCGGAGGAACGCCACCACGAGGCACTTGCCCTTCCAGACGGGCTCCCCGCGCGGAATGCCGTAGAGGTCGCAGAGGCAGTCGTGCATGGCATCGAGGTTCGCCACGTACGGGGCGAGTTGCGCGGCGGGAATGTCGCTGGCGACGACGAACTCGTGCGTCTCCTGCATCGCCAGTGACGGAAACGCCTCCTGGACCTCGGCGACGAACCGCTTCAGGTCGTCGACCTCGCGGGCATGCTCGGCGGCGGTCAGCGTCGGCCACGGCTCGATCCCGCGGGTCCGCATCCGCTCGGCCGACTCGGCCGCCTGCCGCTCGTAGACATCGCGGGTCCGGCGGCCCCGGATCTGGGCCCACGACGTGCCCGTCGCCTCCGCCGCGTGCACGGTCTCCCGGCCCGCCACGATCTTGGCGATGCCCGGCAGGGAGAGCGTGACCGGCGTGCGTTGCCCCTCCGGCCTCACGCGGATCCCCGTGGTGCGGTCCTCCTTCTCCACCACGCCCTCGAGCGTGGGCCGGACGAAGCGGCGGCCGGTGCCGAGCTCGACCAGGTCGATCGTGGTGCCCAGGTGCGGCATCAGCCGGGTGGCGAGCTCATCGGCGGCGGCATCAAGCATGGCCAACGCCACGGCGATCACCACCGCGGCGGTCAGGCGTCGCATGACAACCCCCGTCGCTCGAGCTCGCGATGCCGCAGTTCCGTGCTCGAGATGTCGAGGCGGAACTCCCGCGGCGAGACGAAGTAGGCGATGTCGCGGAGCGGCTTCGGCACGTCGAGGTGGGAGGCATCGACGAACTCTCCGTCGCGAGCCCGACCGAACACGATCAGGCCGCGGGCCCGGGCGGCGATCGCCGCCACGGCCTCGTCCGCCGCGACGGTCGAGCCGCCGTAGTATCGCGGGTCACCGAGCCGAGCGTAGGTGTCGGCGCCCATCACGAAGGTGCTCGCCGGAAAGACGGCGAGCTTCTGCAGGAACGTCGGCGCGTGCGTGAGCCAGAGCCGCTGGCCGGCGAACTGCGCGGCGCGGTCGCGGATTTCGACGTAGTCGAGGAACGGCTTGTCGACGTTGCGGACCGAGATCTCCCAGTCGAGCGGACGTTCCGCGATCTCCTCCGCGATCCTCGCCATCAGCCGGTGGCCCTCGTGCAGCGGGTCGAAGGATCCGGGGAACACGAGCCCGCCCTCGGCGGGAAGCCCGTCCGTCGAGCCGGCCGCAGCCACCCGACGGGTGCCCGCGAGCAGCTCCCGCCAAGACTCCGGAGCCGCGACGCGATCGCGAAGCACCCGCTCACCCGGCCGCAGCCACTCGTCGATGCGGGCATGCCCGGCCTCGGCCAGTCCCAGTGCCCGCGTGAGCACGTCGAACACGAGCGCCGCCGCGACCAGCTCCTCGTCGCCCCGCTCGCGGGCCTCCTTCTCCAGTTCGACTTCGGCCACTTCCGTGACGTCGAGCGTCTGCACGGCCACGCAGACGCGGTGCGGGCCACGCTTCGGCCGGTTCGTCCGTAGGCTCCCCGTCACCGCCACGCCCACGGCCCGCCGGTCCGCGCCATCGGACGCCGCGGCCGCCCGCTCCAGGTCTGCGCCCCGCTGCCAGGCGGCGACCGCCAGCCGTCGCGCCGTGCGGGACGAGCAATACGACTCCTGGACGCCGCCGAGCAGGTCGTCCACGGCCGTCCGCACGTAGGGAATCTCCGCCGCGAGCACCACGCCGCTCGCTCCGGGCGTGGTCACCAGATGCGACACCGCCAGCGCTCCGCCGCCCGTCGAGACGATCACGAGGCGGCGGTCGGCGGCCGCGAGGTCGGCGATCAGCCGTGCGGGGTCGGGAAGTTGCATGCGGCGTGGCAAACCCTGACGCCTCTCCGGAGGCCCCCTTCCCCGGCCCTCTGCAGACGGGACGCGGTCGTGGCCGATGCTCACCCTCGGGGGGACTCTCGATGATACAGGGCTTCCATGGTCGCCGCACCTTCGCGGCCGCGTGCACTGCGCTGCTCGCGGCCCTCGGATCGATGACGCACGCGGGCGACGGGCCGGCTCCCGACGCCACGGCCGCGGTGACGGACCTGCTCCCGCCCCGGACCGACTCGTTGACGGATTGGTACGCCCCGCTCGAGCCGCTGCACCGCTGCGGCGAGCCGCGGCTGCTGCCAACCTGCGTGCCGCCCGCGCCCTGCCATCCGTCGGAGCCGCCCTGCCCGCTCGACCTGGTGGGCGTCCGTGGCGAGCCCACGCGTGGGCCGATCTACCGCGGGCCGTGCTGCCCGCGCACCGGCACGCACGACGCCGGCCCGCTGCCGCGGATCCACCGGGCCCACGATCGGATGGTGGACTGGTTCTACGCTCCGCGCACGCCGATTCATCCCTGAACCGGCTCCTTCGGCGCCCGGGTGAACGCCGAACGCCCTGCGGCCTCGGCCCTCGCCCTCCCCGCTCCCCGCGTCGCCGCCGCTTGTGCCGGGCATCGGGCATGGCGACACTCTGAACGCTGGGAACGAGGAAGGACCGACAGGAGACACCGGATGCGGGCGGCCATCATCGGTATCGGGGCGATCGCAAAGATGCATGCGCGGGCGCTCCGCGACATCCCCGGCATCGAGCTGGTCGCGGCCACCTGCCGCACCGAGGAAAAGGGGCGGGCCTTCGCCGTCGAGTTCGGCTGCCGGTGGCACGACGACACCTCGCGGATGCTCCGCCGCGAGAAGCCCGACTTCGTCACCGTTGCCACTCCGTCCGGCGCCCACCTTCCCGCGGTGCTCGCGGCGCTCCGCAGAGGCGTCCACGTGATCTGCGAAAAGCCCCTCGAGATCGCGCTCCCCCGCATCGACCGGATGATCGCCGCCGCCGGGAAGTCGCAGGCCATGCTCGGCGCCATCTTTCCGCAGCGGTTCAACCCCGTGGTGCAGACCGTGCACGCCGCCGCCGCCGCGGGCCGCTTCGGCACGCTGGCCGTGGCGGCGAGCTACGTGCCCTGGTGGCGGGACGACGCCTACTACGGCCCCGGCCGGTGGCAGGGCACGAAGGCCCTCGACGGCGGTGGGGCGCTCATGAACCAGTCGATCCACGGCGTCGACGCCCTGCAATGGATCGCCGGCGCCACCATGCCCGGCCTCGCTCCGGGCGAGAATCCCGTCGAGAGCGTGATGGCGATGACGGCGGTGCGGGCCCATGACGCGGAGCGGCTCGAGGTGGAGGACACCTGCGTGGCGATCCTCCGCTTCCGCAACGGTGCCGTCGGCCAGCTGCTCGCCGCCACGAGCCTGTTCCCCGGCCAGCTGCGGCGATTTCTCGTCGGTGGCCGTGACGGCACGGCCGAGATCCTCGAGGAGCAGCTCACGGCGTGGCGATTTCGCGGCGAGTCGCCCGACGACGACGCCATCCGCAGCCGCTTCGGCGGCACCAGCGGCACCAGCGGCGGCGCCGCCGATCCGATGGCAATCAACTACTCGTGCCACACGCGGAACTTCGAGGCTTTTCTCGAGGCTGTGCGGTCGGGCCGTCAGCCCGAGCTCGACGGCCGCGAGGGCCGCAAGGCGGTGGCGATCGTCGAGGCCTGCTACCGCTCCGCCCGCACGGGCCGGCTGGCGGCGGTGAAGTGAGGAGCCCCATGAACGCACCCGTCCGCTACGCGATCTGCAACGAGACCTACGGCGACTGGCCGTTGGCCAAAGCCTGCGACTTCACCGCCGAGTGCGGCTACTCCGGCATCGAGATCGCCCCGTTCACGCTCGCTCCCCTCGCCACCGACCTCTCGCCGCAGGCCCGCGGCGAGATCCGCCGCACGATCGCCCGGTCGGGCCTCGACTGCGTGGGCCTGCACTGGCTGCTGGCGAAGACCGAGGGCTTCCACGTGGCCCATCCCGACGCGGGCATCCGCGGCCGCACGGTGGACTACCTCGCCGAGCTCGCCCGCCTCTGCCACGATCTCGGTGGCCGCGTGCTCGTGTTCGGCTCGCCGAAGCAGCGAAGCCTTCTGCCCGGCGTGACGCCCGAGCAGGCGATCGACCACATCCACGAGGTCTTCTCGCGGCTCGTGCCGGTGCTCGAGACGACCGACACCGTGGTCGCCCTCGAGCCGCTCTCGCCCGTCGAGACCGACGTGCTCACCACGGCCGCCGAGACCTGCCGGCTGATCGAGCGGATCGGCTCGCCCCACGTCCGCCTGCACCTGGACGTGAAGGCGATGGCAAGCGAGGAGACGGCGATCCCCGAGATCATCGTGGCCAGCGCCCCCCACCTCGAGCACTTCCACGCCAACGACGTGAACCTCCAGGGGCCCGGGTTCGGGGCCGTCGACTTCGAGCCCATCTTCCGGGCGCTCGACGAGGTCCGCTATGCCGGCTGGGTGAGCGTCGAGGTGTTCGACTATGCTCCCGGGCCGGAGCGGCTGGCCCGCGAGAGCATCGCCTTCATGCGCCGCATCGAGGCGTCGCTGGGCTGACGCCGCCGGGGAACGAATCACCGCTCGAAAGGACGACCCGCATGGCTCAGGAACGCCCCGCCCCCGCCACGCCGTGGTACCGCGACCTCACGCCCTACCACTGGTTCGTGTTCGTGGTGGCCTCGCTGGCCTGGCTCTTCGACTGCCTTGACCAGCAGCTCTTCATCCTCGCCCGCAACAAGGCGATGGAGTCGCTGATCCCGGCCGGCATGGACCCGAAGCTCTACGGCGGCTACGCCACGAGCATCTTCGTGGCGGGCTGGGCCCTCGGGGGCCTGATCTTCGGGTCGCTCGGCGACCGCTTCGGTCGGGCGAAGATGCTCACGCTCACCGTGCTGATCTACTCCATCTGCACCGGGCTCTCCGCGTTTTCGAAGGGCTGGATTGACTTCGCCGTCTACCGCTTTCTGACCGGGCTCGGAGTCGGCGGCGTGTTCGGTCTCGCCGTGGCGCTCGTGGCCGACACGCTTCCCGACCGTTCGCGGACGGGCGCCCTCGGCATGCTGCAGGCTCTCTCCGCGGTCGGCAACGTGGCCGCGGGCCTGATCAGCATGTACATCGGCAGCCTCGAGGCCAGCGGCACGATCGTGAAGGGGAACGGCTGGAAGTACATGTTCCTCGTCGGTGCGATCCCGGCCTTTCTCTGCGTGTTCATCCAGCTGCGGCTCAAGGAGCCCGAGAAGTGGGTGCAGGCTCGGGAGGCCGGCCGGGCGGCCGGCGTGAAGTTCGGCTCCTACGCCTCGCTGCTCGGCGACAGCCGCTGGCGAGGCCCGGCCCTGCTGGGCATGGTCCTCTGCGTGGCGGGCGTGATCGGCCTCTGGGGCATCGGCTTCTTCAGCCCGGAGCTCGTCGGTGACGTGATCAAGGCGTCGCTCGTGAAGGAGGGGGTTCCGGAGGCGGAGATCGCCGGCAAGCAGCAGTACTGGATCGGCGTGAACTCGATCGTGCAGAACCTCGGCGCGTTCGTCGGCATGCTGCTGTTCACGCGGGTCGCCCAGAGTATCGGCCGCAAGCCGGCATTCGCGATCGGCTACGTGGCGGCGCTCGTCGTCACGGTGGGCTACTTCCAGCTCTTCAACGGTCGGGGCGACATCTGGATGAGCGCGATCATGGGGGGCTGCCAGCTCGCCCTGTTCGCCGGCTTTGCGATCTATCTCCCGGAGCTCTTTCCCACGAGCCTGCGGAGCACCGGCACGAGCTTCTGCTACAACGTGGGTCGATTCGTGGCCGCGACCGGCCCCTTCACGCTCGGCGCCCTGCAGGCGGCGCTCAAGGCGGGCGCCACCACGCCCGAGGCCAAGCTCGCGGCCTTTCGCAACGCCTGCTCCTACATGAGCGTGATCTTCCTGCTCGGCCTCGTGGCGCTCGTCTTCCTGCCCGAGACCAAAGGCCGCCCGCTGCCCGAGGACTGAAGACACGCGAACCACCGGCATCCTGCCGGTGTTCGCTTTGGGCCCGGCGTGGGCGAAGCCGAGGTTCGCCGTGGCCGGGCACGCTCGCCCTCCAGGCTCGCAGCACGCGAACCACCGGCATCCTGCCGCCCCCTCGGGCCCGAACTCAGCGAGGGGCTGCCCTTGCGCCGGGAGCCGGCGTATGCCGCCCAGCGAAGCCAGGATGGCGAAGCGCCGGCGGCATCCGAGTGAGCGTTGGGCAGGATGCCCGACGCGAACGTCCGGCGACGGGGCACGGGCAATCCCGAGCCCCCGTGAACCATTGGCCCCGTCTGCCGTAGAATCCGTCCACCGCCCCGGGACGGGCGGAATCACCCAGGAGCGAGCACGGACATGCGTTGGGAAGGACGCCGGCAGAGCCAGAACGTCGAGGATCGCCGCAGCGCGGGGCAGCAGGCCGTGATCGGCGGCGGGCTGCTCACGCTCGTGATCATGATCGTGATGATGTTCCTCGGGGTCGATCCGATGCAGCTCATGAGGATGGCCCCGGAGCTCGCGGGCGGACCGGCTCCCGCCACCGCGCCCGGCAAGCCCATCAACGACGAGGTGAGCAAGTTCCTGAAGACGGTCCTCGCCGACAACGAGGACGTCTGGTCCCGGATCTTTCCGCGGGCGTTCGGTGCGAAGTTCGCCCCGACGAAACTCGTGATGTTCACCGGCCAGGTGCGGAGCGGCTGCGGCATCGCCAGCGCCGGGGCGGGGCCCTTCTACTGCCCGCTCGACAAGACGGTCTACATCGACCCGACGTTCTACGAGGAACTGAAGCGGCGGTTCGGCGCGCCCGGCGACTTCGCCCAGGCCTACGTGATCGCGCACGAGATCGGCCATCACGTCCAGAACCAGCTCGGCATCGCGGAGCAGGTGCAGTCGCTGCAGCGGCGGCTGTCGCAGACCGACTACAACAAGATGTCGGTCCGCATGGAGCTGCAGGCCGACTTCCTCGCGGGCGTCTGGGCCCGCCACATGGCGCAGTACGCCGGGATCCTCGACGAGGAGGACATCCGCGAGGCGGTCAACGCGGCCGCCGCCATCGGCGACGACCGGATCCAGAAGCAGGCCCAGGGCTACGTCCAGCCCGAGGCCTTCACCCACGGCACCAGCGAGCAGCGGGTGCGGTGGTTCCTCTACGGCCTCAAGACCGACACGCCCGAGCTCGTCCGCCAGCGGATGCAGGAGGCGTTCGAGCGGGATTCGCCATAGCCCGGCGGTCATCGCGTAGGATGCCGCCATGCGCATCCTGCTGACCGGCGCGACGGGCTATGTCGGGGGATGCCTCCTCGACGACCTGCAGCAGCGCGGCCACGCCGTCCGCTGCCTCGTGCGGCGGCCCGAGAAGCTCGCCGGGCGGACGACGTCGTCCACCGAGGTGATCCGGGGCGACGCCACCGATCCGGACGACCTCGCCCGGGCCTGCGACGGCATCGACGTGGCCTACTGGCTCGTCCACTCGATGGAGGGCGGCGTCGATTTCGAGCGGGCCGACCGGCTGGCGGCGGAGCGGTTCGCCGCCGCCGCGAAGGCGGCCGGGGTGCGGCGGATCGTCTATCTCGGTGGGCTCGGGGCCGATGACGACCGGCTCTCCGCCCACCTCCGCAGCCGGCACGAGGTCGGGGCGATCCTCCGGGCCAGCGGGCTCGACGTGATCGAGTTCCGGGCGTCGATCATCATCGGCGCGGGGAGTTTTTCGTTCGATCTGGTGCGGACGCTCGTCGAGCGGCTGCCGGTGATGATCTGCCCGGCCTGGCTGGCCACGCCCACGCAGCCGATCGCGATCGCCGACGTGGTGGCGTATCTCGCGGCCGCCGCCGACCTGCCGCCGGGGGGTGCGCGGATCTTCGAGATCGGCGGGCCGGACAGCGTCTCGTATGGCGCTATCATGCAGCAGTATGCCAGGCAGCGGGGCCTTTCCCGGCTCATGATTCCGGTGCCGGTGCTCACGCCGAGGCTCTCGGGCCTGTGGCTGAAACTGGTGGCGCCGCGATACGCGAAGGTGGGAAGAAAGTTGATCGACGGCCTCAAGAATCCCACCGTGGTGACCAGCGACGCCGCCCGCCGCACGTTTCCGCTCGTGCCGCGGGACCTGGCGACGGCCGTGGGCGAGGCGATCCGCAGCGAGGATGCCGCCTTCGCCCACCGGCACTGGGCGGAGTACACCGAGGCCGCCCCGCGCCGCTACGGGGGCGTGCACGAGGGGCGGCGGCTCATCGATCACCGGCACGCGGTCGTCGCGGTGCCGGCGGAGCGGGCCTTCGCGGCCATCGAGCGGATCGGCGGCGCCAACGGCTGGTATGCATGCAACTGGCTCTGGACGCTTCGAGGCTGGATCGACCGCGCGATCGGCGGCCCGGGCATGTCGCGGGGCCGGCGGGATCCCGCGAGGCTCGTCACGGGCGACGTTCTCGACTGCTGGCGGGTGGAGGCCTGTGATCGGCCACGTCGGCTGCGGCTGGCGGCGGAGATGAAGATGCCCGGTCGCGGCTGGCTCGAGTTCGAGGTCGTGCCCCGCGACGGCGACGTCACGATCCACCAGACGGCGGTC
>CAIKWU010000271.1 GCA_903831155.1 uncultured Planctomycetaceae bacterium
CGCCGGAAGCCGGGCCGATGCAGGTGGTGTCGGGACCGATTGGACGGGAACGGGTGCGCTTCGAGGCTCCCGCCGCGGAGCGACTGCCGAGCGAGAATGACGCGAAATGCTGCCTGTGGTCGCAGCACGAGCTACCGGCTTGCGGGCAGCCCCGCGACGTGACGACGGTGGTCCCGAGCAGTGCAGTCCCACGCCGCACGGCGTTGGGCTCGGACGGCGTGTCCTGCCTACGGTACCGCGGCGGCGGCTGCGGCCGGCTTCGCGTCGGCGTTGTCCGGGTCGTTGTGCTCGACCTGCGGCCAGTACTCGTCGAACTCGAACTGCGGGCTGTTGTCGAGGTCGTGGCACTCCAGGCAGTTGTTCACCGCCTTCTGCTTGCCCTCCGGCGTGGCCAGCGTGAGCACCAGTTCCTGCCGCAGCCGGTCCCGCTCCGCCTCGCTCGCCCGCACGTCGCCCCGCTCCACCGCCGTGTGCGCCGCCGCCGGCCCGTGGCAGTTCTCGCAGCCCTGATGGGCCAACTGCGGCGTCGTCTTCATGCCCGTGAAGCCCCCCTCGAACGGCTCGAACCGCTGCGGCGCCCAGCCCGTCACGTGGCACGAGAGGCACTCGGGGTCGCCGTCGCGCCTCGGCTTCTGCTCCTCGAGCGTGGTCAGCGCCGTCGCGTGGGGCGTGTCCTTCCAGATGTCGTAGGCGTGCTGGTGGCAGTCGGCACAGGCGTCGCTCCCCGCGAACCGCCGGCCCGTCGGGTGCCGGATCGGCACCAGGCCGAGCCCCTCGAGCCCGAGCGTTTCCAGCTTCTTCTGGTAGGTGCCGAGCAGGTCGATCATGTCCTTCGACTCGCCCCACCGCGCGTCGAGCGGCACCCGCTGCGTGCGGACCGCCTTGTCGGGAAAGAAGCCGATCGCCACCGCGAACATCCCCTTGTGGCCGAGCTCCACCAGCCGCGCGCCCCCGGGCAGCTGCGGCAGCTCGAGCGGCGGCTCGTCGGCCCCGCCGGCCGTCACCACCACGTCGAACTGCGGGAACTTCGCCGCCAGCGCCTTCGTGGCCTCGGGCGTGGACCAGGAGAGCAGCACCTGGTGATCGCAGCCGGCCTTGGCCAGCTCGGCAGCCGCCTTCGCGAGCCCCTCCGCCGCCGGCGCGAACTCGATGTCGGCGTTCTTGATGCGGGCCGCCTCGTCGTCGCCGATCACGGTCGTCACGCCGATCTTGAGGCCGCCGGCTTCCACCACTCGGACCTTCGGCGTGATCCCGGCGTCGAGCCCGAGCAGGCCCACGTTGGCCGACACGTAGGGCGTGGGCTGGTCGCCCACCGCCGCCACCGCGGCCACGAGCTCCTCCGCGGGCAGCCGCAGGTCGCCCGGGCCGAAGCCCACGGCCGAATATTTCATCGCCCGCAGGCCGTCGACGATCGACTGAAACTTCGCCTCGGTCTGCCGGCCGAACCGCTTCACCTGGTTGCCCACGTCGACGGCCGCCAGCGGCCAGCCCGCTCCCTCAACGGCACGGAGGAAGTTCTGCCGCCGGCTCAGGCCGCCCTTCTGGTTCTCCTTGCCGGTGCACCCGCAGGGCTCGATGTAGCCGTCGAGTTCGCCGGTGACCACCAGCACGGCCTGCGGCGCGGGCCAGTCCTTGAAGATCGCGCCGTTCCGCTCGCGAAACTTCTCGACGAGCGCGTCGGCGACGTCGGCCCCCCGCTCGGGCACGGCGGCCACGGCGACGAGCGCCACCAAGGCGGCGAGCCCGGCGGCCGGCAGGATTCGATGCAGGGACGATGCGTTCATGAAGGGCTCGTCAGGGACCGACGGCTAGGCACACGGGAATCGTGAACTCGGGCGTGTCGGGGTGGCCCGTGTCGAGCACGATGCGGCCCGCCGGCCCCTGCTGCGAGCAGAGGTGGTTGACCGCGCGGCTGCCCGGCGGGATCACGATGTCGATCGGGATCCGCACCGCACCGCCCGTGCCGATCGGACTGCCCTCGCCCACGGTCACCTCGAGCGAATCGGGCACCACCTCGCGGACGGTCGGCCGCACACTCTCGCGGTGCGGACCCTTCGCCGTGAGAAACACCCGCGTTCGCAGGCCCGTCCTGCCGGAGACCGTCCCCAGCAGCAGGGCCTGACGGGAGGAATCCCATCCCGGTCCCGCCATGACAAGGTCACCCGTCACCGTGCCGTCGATCGGGATCTCGGCCACCAACGGCTCCGGCATCGCGAACGACACGCGAATCGTCCGCTTCAGCGGCCCGAGGGGCAGGCCGGGCTTCAGCTCGACCGTCACCCGGAAGCCGCCGGTGGCCCCGGTCTCGGCCGCGATCTCCTCGGCCGAGAGCGGCGCCGTGGCAAGCGACACAGACTGGGCGAACTCCGGATCGTCGAGCACGGCCTCCGTCACGGTCGGCGGCTGCGGACCGTAGGTGAAGACATCGGCCGTCGCCCGCTCGCCGCTCGATGCGGAGAGCCGCGGCAATGCGATCAGGTCGGGAACCGCCCGCCACGTCGGCACCACGGTGCCCTCGACCACGAACACGAGTTCCGGACGCCGCGGGTCGTCGGTGAGGATGGTGGCCTGCTGCCGGAACGGCCCGCCGGGCGGCTTGCCCTTCCACTGCACGCGGATCTTCGTCTCGGCTCCGGGGTCCACCACCTTCTTGCCGTCGGGCGTGCCCCCGCCGCTGGCGTCGAAGTCGCTGACCGTGCAGGTGCAGCTGGTCTCACCCCGACGAAGCGTCAGCGGGGCGTCGCCGGTGTTGCGGACCACGAACTCGTGCGAGCCGGTGCCGCCGGTGCCGACCGTGCCGAAGGCATGCCTGGTCTCGGGCACTTCGGCCCGCGGCTTCGGCCCCGCGGTGTCGACGCCGGCGATCATCAGGTCGCCGACCGACCACGGCGACGAATGCCGCAGCACGGCGCCGGCCGCCCCGACCGCGACGCCCGCCGCGACGGCCACCGCCGCCACCCGCCACGCGCTGAGCCTCTCCAACGACATCCTCGACCCGCATCCCGTCGATCCCCGGATGCGGCACCCACTCGGCCGCCGTCCCGGACACAACAGTCTACCGCCGGACGTCAGAACTCGTCGTCGCGAAGCGGCCGCTCGGCCCCCGACTTCGCCCCGTCGCCCTTCCCGAGGGGGCAGCCGCCGCAGCCATCACAGCCCTCCTTCTCGCACATCGGGCAGCCCCCCTTGCCCGCCCGATCGCGATGCCGCCGCTCCCATTCGGTGGCGAGCCGGTCCACGACCGCCCAGACGTCGTCGGCCGCGGCGTCCCACGAGATCATGCAGGTGCCGTCGCGGGTCTCCGTCTCCAGGCCGTCGATCAGTTCGAGCACGTCGGCCTCGCCGCCGAACCGGAGCTTGCCCACGGCGGCCATGCCCTCGGCCACGTCCTCGGCGAGGTCGGCCGCCTCGGCCGACTTCATGTCGAGCTTGGCACGGTAGAACGACTTCCCCTCCTGCTCCCCCATCGCCACGCGGAACGACCGCCCCTGCCGCAGCACCGGACACTTCGTGTCGGGATCCACTTCCTTGGCGCGGGCCACGAGGATCGAGCCGGGCCGGACCCGGCCGGCGAGCGGGCCGTCGCCCCCCACGCCCGGCTTCGCCCCGTCGAGCACGTCGATCGCCATCGCCACCCGCTCGGGCGTGCGGGCGAACACGAGCACGTCGTCGGCGAAGAACGCCCCGCTCACGGGGTCGCCCTTGCGGTTCCTGCCGTGCTTCTGCGTCCAGGAGTGCACGGTGCGGCCGCGGTGCTCCATCGTGCGGTGGTCCTGCGCCTTGTCGACCATCTTCTCGAGCAGCTGCCGGTTGACCTTCGACCGCACCACGAGCACGCCGTTCTTCTTGTCGGTGTCGGTGCCCCAGGCGGTCATGTCGCGGACGTCCTTGCGGGGATCGATGCCGGTCATGCCGGCGCCCATCTTGAGCATGGTGTCGAGCTGGGGGTGCATCTTCATCACGCGATCGTGCATCCGCTTCATCACGGTCGACTCGCGGGCGGCGTCCATGTCCATGTGCATCAGCCACACCGCATCAGCCGACACGGTGGCGAGATCGAGCGGGGCCGCGGAGGCGCGGCGGGCGCAGGCCGCCGAAGCCAGGAGCACGACGCAGGAGAGAACAACGGCCGCGGGGCGGCGGATGCGCAGGGTACGGTTGATCACGGCGAACGCTCCTGGGATGGGAATCACGTCAGGCATGGGGCCCCCGAGTCAAAGTCTACACGGCGCAGGCCGGAAAGGGCGTCATGCCCGGGTGGGCCTGGACCCGCGATGGGGGATCGGTGCATTCGCCCGCTGCGCCGCAGCCCGTCGGAGGACATGCTCGCCGCCGGCGGGATTTGTGAGTTCATCACCCAAACGGAACCGAGCGGGCTGCACCTGGCACAAATCTCACCGGCGTCTGCGCGTGCCTCCGACGGACTGCTTACCCCAAGGAGTGACCGACGCCTGCCGCCTAGCGAAGCCAGGATGGCGAAGCGCCGGCGGCATCCGAGTGAGCGGATGCCACGAGGGCATCCGTGAACGTCCGGCGACGGGGTACGGGCAGCTCCGAGCCCGCGCCCCCGTCAGTCAGTACGACCGCGCCAGCACGCTCCGGCGGCCGACCGGCTTCCCGGTCACCACGCAGGTGCCGGGCTCGTCGTCGCCCTCCATGGGGA
>CAIKWU010000272.1 GCA_903831155.1 uncultured Planctomycetaceae bacterium
CGTACGGCCTCGCCGACGCCAACTTCACCGTCAATGGCGTCGTGCAGCCGCGGACGATCGTGTTCGACGTCGGCGGCACGATCGACCTCGGCAGCTGGGACACCCAGTGCCGCTTCACCACCGGCCGCAACACGACGATCGCCGGCGAGACGGCGCCGGGCGGCATCAGCATCATCGGCGGTGTGATCAAGGTGGCGGGCGGCAACACGATCATCCGCAACCTCACGGTCGCGCCCGGCTATGGCCTCCGCAACACCGGCACCGACGGCTTCCCCGACAGCTACGTCTACGACGCCTTCGACATCAGCGGACAGGGGATCATGATCGACCACTGTTCCACATTCTTCGCCACCGACGAGCACATCAGCGCCAACGAACTCGCCGCCGACGTCACGGTGCAATACACCAACATCTCGCAGGGCCAGAACTACCCCAATTTGGACACCAACGGCGCCTACACCGGCCACGCCTTCGGATCCCTATTTCAAATGGGCTCCAGCGCGAAGCTGAGCGTGCACCACAACCTCTATGCCCATCAAAAGGGCCGGCTGCCGCGAGTGGGGAGTTCAGTCGGCACCGGCGCCTTCAACGATTTCCGCAACAATGTGTTCTACAACTGGCTGAGCACGGCAGGCGGCGGAGCGAGCGGGCAGCCGAGCTTCAGCAACTTCGTCGGCAACTTCTTCCTGGCAGGCCCGGGCGGCGACAATCCCGTCGGTGGCTCGAGCACCGCCATCACCACCGCCTCGGGCGGCACGAGCATCTTCGGCGGATCGAGCACAAGCGCCACCCGCGTGTACCATGCGGGCAACCTCAAGGACACCAACAAGGACGGCGACCGGCTCGACGGCACGGCCCTCACCAACTCTGACTTCAGTTCCTCCACTTTTGCCGCGACCGCCTACGACGCCGGGTACGTCGGCATCACCGACACGGCGACCGCGGCCTACGACCGCGTGCTCTCCACGGTGGGTGCACGCTGGTGGACCCGCGACGGCGTGGCGGATACCGTGGACGAGCGGATCATCCAGGAGACGAGAACGGGTACGGGGAAGATCGTCGCCTGGGCCGACAATCCGAACGACCCCAACGACGGCGCCGAGTGGAACGCCCTAAAGAATGCGGCGATCCAGACGCGACCCGCGGGCTGGGACTCAGACGCCGACGGCATGCCCGACGCCTGGGAGACGTCGCTCGGCCTCGATCCGACTGTTGCCAACAACAACGGCGACTTCGACGCCGACGGCTACACCGATCTCGAGGAGTACCTTCAGGAGCTCACGGCGTGGCCGGCACCGACGGCGGCGGTCTTCACGGGCATCACGGGCCGTTACGCGCTGCAGACGAACTGGGACACCGCCTGGCAACCCTCGCGGTTCGACACGGTGCAGGTGAACTCCGGCACGGTCACGGTGGACGCCGTCGGCCAGAACGGCGGCACGCTCCAGATCTCGGCGACGGCGGTGGCCGGCCAGACACCCACGCTCGCCATCACGGCAGGCGGCCTGAAGCTCGCCGGCAGCCTCGTGATCGGTGCGACCACGGGCTCTTCCGCCCGCGTCGCCCTCTCGGGTGGCAGCCTCGTGGTGGCCGGCACGATCTCCACGGGGTCGGCGACGAGCGGCTGGTTCACGTTTACCGGCGGCGCTTTGGCGGCCGCCGCCGTGGATGCGACGAGGCTCCGCTCGGGAACCGGCTCACCGCTGGGCCTGCTCCGCGTGGCCGATGCCGCGACCATCGCGCCGGGCGACCGCGGCACGGCGGGCCGCACGCTGGTCACAGGCAGCGTGGCCTTCGACTCCGGGTCGCTCGCGATCGATCTCGGAGGAACCTCGGCCGCGACCATCTTCCAGTCGGGATCGGCGTCCCACGACCGGCTGGCGGTGAGCGGCAGCGTCGGCATCGTCGGTGCGTCGCTCGGGCTTGCGACCGTCGGCGGCTACGCGCCTGCCTGGCTCGTTCCGCACGACGTGCTCACGGCGGGTTCGCTCTCGGGACGATTCACGTCGATCGCCGGCGTCGACCTCGGCGGCGGGAAGCGACTCGCGGTGTCCTACACGGCGACAGCGGCGGTCGTCACCGCCGCGATGGCGGGCGACACGAACCTCGACGGCACGCTCGACATCCTCGATGCCGCAGGATTCGCTTCGGCCGGGCTTTTTGACGGCGGCAGCCTCGGCACGTGGGCCGATGGCGACTTCAACGGCGACGGCCTGGTGGACATCCTCGACGCGGCCGACTTCGTGACCCAGGGCCTCTTCGACGCGGGCGACTACACCGGTGTCGCCGGCCAGGTGGCCGCGGTGCCGGAGCCGGCTGGGCTGATGGCGTGGTCGGTCGCGGCGTGGGCCGCCACCCTCCACGCCGTCAGGCGACGCACACGCCGCAGCCGGACGCGCGAGACGGGTCACACGTGAATCCCTGCCGCCGTCCAAGCCGAAGGCCGTAAGGCCTCGGGCGCGGTCGAGAAGGTGCAGAGTCTGTTCGGGCCGCACCCCACGCCTCACGGCGTTGGGCTTGTACAGGCAGCGAGTGACCTTCCTGCACCACTCCGCGTCACGGAGCCGCGGGTTACCAACCTGCACCTACGGGATCGCGTAGAGCCACGCCTCGATGTTCGTATACCCGTCGCCATCGGGATCGGCCGCGGCGTCGGCCGCGTCGGCTGGATTCAGCCCCCGGGCCTTCTCGTAGTCGTCGGGCATGCCGTCCTTGTCGGCGTCGGCATAGGGCGTGCCCCGGTAGTCGGGATAGCCGCCCACCTGCGCCGGATCGGTGATAAACCCGAGCGGCACGAGCTTCACGAGTTCCCGCACCCGCTCCTCCGTATAGCGAACCTTGTTGAGCCTGTCGAAGAGGTCGGGCTCCACGACCGGCTTCCCGACGTCGCCCGTGCGAACCATCGCCACCACCCGTTCGTCCACCGCGTCGCGGCGGGGCAGGGTGGCCCCGGCGCTAGCGAGCACCTCGTCGTAGGCCTCCTTCGCCGTTGTGATCCTGAGCGGCGCGTGGGGAAACGGCTCGCTCGCCCGGCTCGACACCGCGTACTTCCGGGCCAAATCGTCGAGGCTCTCCCCCTTCACGTCCTCCTCGTCGGCGAACTGCACGCCGCCGGCCCAGTTGTCGGCCGTCACCGTGTCGTTGCCTTCGATCACGTTGCCCGTCACGTAAAACTTTCCAAACTCCTTCTCGGCCGGCGGCTTCGTCCGCGACTCCGCCTTGAGGATGCGGTGGCCGATCGGGCGATCGACAGGAGTCCCCGGCCCTGGCTTGAAGTAGTTGGCGATCGAGTTGACGCGGCTCGTGCCGTCGCCGCCGTCGGTGGTGCGATGCCGCCAGTTGAAGATCACGTTGTTCACGAACGTGAAGTCACCCCCCATGCCCATGCTGGGATTGCGGCCGGTGTTGTTGGCCCAGAGGTTCCGCATGAACGTGCAGTTGGTGCCGCCGATCGTGGAGCCGAAGGCGTGGTGGTAGGTGTTGAGCCCTTCCGAGAAGATGCTGTTCTGGATCGTGATGTTCACCGTCGGCAGCTTGAGATCCTTGCCGCCGTCTGGTGGGTGGTACATGTGCCGATACATGCTCATGTTTTCGTCGAGGCCCCAACTGGCCGACACATGGTCGATCATGATGTTGCCGACGGGATTCCCACCGATCGAGTCGTTGCGGTCGCCCACGTCGGTCGCGCCGCGGCGAAACCGCATGTGGCGGATCACGACGTCGTGCGTGTCGAGCTCGACCGTGTTGCCGGCGATGCAGACACCGTCACCCGGGGCCGTGCTGCCGTCGATCGTGATGTAGGGGGCGCGGATCCGGATGCGGTCCTTGAGCCGAATGATCCCGGCCACGTTGAACACCACGATCCTCGGCCCTCCCGCCTCGCAGGCCTCGCGAAATGTACCGGGGCCCGAGTCGTCGAGGCTCGTGACCACGAACACGCGGCCCCCGCGACCTCCGAAGGAATGCATCCCGCCCCCCTCGGCGCCGGGAAACGCGGGGATCGTCGCCTGCGGCAGGTCCCCCGGCTTCGAGGCGTCCTGGATGAACGGCTTGCCCTTCTTCGCCCACGCCTCGACCTGGGGGATCGCCCTGGCAAAGGCTTCGTCGGAACGGCGGTCGGCCTCGGCCTTGGCCGCCTCCGACTGCCGGCGGAGTTCGTCCGGAATCTGCGGATACTGCGCCCGGGCGGCGGCGCACCAGATGCCGAGCAGGATTCCCATCACTGCCGCACTCGCCGCCCGCCTGCCGATTCCAACGCGCATCACTTCGACTCCCTGGTGGTGGTGCCGATCTCCGCAGCCGCCTTCCGCCGCGACTGCCAGCCCCGCTCTTCCTGCTTGAGATCGTAGCCCTGCTGGCTCAGATAGTTGTTGATCCTGCCCTTGAACTTCCCGAACACCGCGTGCTTGGCCTCCGAGTTGCCCTCGCCGATCGCAAGGTCGCGGGCCTCCACGAGCCACTCGTGGATCTGCACCTTCTGCTCGTCGTTGAGCGTCTCGATCATCTCCTGATAGGCTCGTTCCGTGACGTGGAGCACGTTGTAGGTGAGACCATCTTTCACCGCCGCAACCTGCTCCGCCGTGAGGTCGGCGGACAGCCGCTCCACGAATCCGTCGCGAATCGTGGCCAACTGGCCATCGAGCGTTGCCAGTTCGGCCTTGCTGGCGTCGTCGGCCAGCGACCGCAGTTCCTTGCGGCGAGCGCCGTGGGCGTCGTGCCAGGCGTTGAGCGATCGGTAGAAGTCGAGCAAGACGCCGCGCACCCGGCCGCGGGCATCCGCCGTCATCCCGTCGATGGTCGCGAGAATCTTGTCGGCCCGGCCCGCGATCACCTGCTCGTAGTCGCTCGTCGTCGGCGACTCAGCGGCGACCGTGGGCGTGGGAAACACGCGTCCGGCAACGCACATGCTCACCATCGCCGCCAAGCAACCGCCAACCGAGATTCGTCCACGCCGTTTCATCACACACTCCGGTATCACAAACGCTGCGATGCTCGGCGATCACGGATCGCGGGTGAACCTCGCTGCAGTCCCCATCGCTCACGCGATTGGGCTTCCTGAGTCAGCAAGCGTATACCGCGTCAGCGGTACGATCTCAGAAAGCGTAACCGAGCGAGCGGTACGGCTGAACCTCGCATCACGTTGATCCTCGATGCCCCCGAAACTCACACGCGAGCCGTACGACATGGTGGGTACGGCGATTTTCGCGTTACGGTAGTTGCGTGTCTGTGCGCTAAAAACACCGCGCGATTCGACCCGGCGCGCAACGTCCGCCCGTTCATTGCGCCCGCGCGCCCGTTTCGTCCCTACCCAGTCCCGATTCGTCACATTTCCCTGTTCAGGGCATCCCGGGTCATTGTTGCCGTGTCCCTTGCTCACTAAGGTGCAACTCTTGGAACGGGGGTTGACGGACGACACTACCAGACCCGTGCGTCATTTCTCCGAATCAGCAGCCATCATCGCCAGCACGAAGCACAAGGAAGCTCATCATGGCCATTCGCACGTCTCTCGCAGCGGTCGCTCTGCTCGCCTCGATCGTGGTTCGGCCGGCGGCGGCCGCCGACTACACCTGGAACGTCCTCGGCGGCGGCTCGCAGTCGTGGAACAACTCCGCCAACTGGCTTCCGAACACGGGCACGCCGTCCACGTCGTCTGACACCGCGATCCTGCAGGGAGCCCTCGCGAGCAGCCTGTCGCTGGATCTCGCCGACGGCGTCGCCGCCACCGGCACAACGACAGTCGGCGCGATTTGGTTCGGCGGCTCGTCCGGCGCGGTGACCACCGACATCACCGGCACGTCGGCCCTCGTGCTCAACAACGCCGCGGCCAACGCCTCGGTTATCAGCGGCGGTGTGGCCGGCTCGGTCAACCGCGTCTCGGCACCGCTGATCCTGGGCAAGGCCACCGACGTCTCCGGTTCCAGCACCCGCGATTTCGCCATCACGGGAACCCTAGGACAGGTCGGGGGGGCCTTCACGTTCACCAACCAGATGGCGACCGGCCAGACGCTGACCATCGGCAGCGGCTCGTCGAGCAAGATTCAGTTGTACGACTCGCTCGTGCCGGCGACGGGCAGGAATCTCATCCTCAACAACGCGAGCGTTGCCTCCGGCACCACGCAGGCCACCGTGATCAACGCCCTCTGGGATCGCGGGGCGTCGAACGGCTCGATTACGATCGGCAACAGCCAAAACCCGGGCATGACCTACACGATGCTCTTGTCGCAGACGAGCCCTGCCAACGTGCAGATCAACCGGCAGAAGTTCATCCTGGCTGCCGACAACGCGCTTGGCGTCGGTGAGGTCACCAACAACAACAGCAGCACCACGAACTGGGGCGGC
>CAIKWU010000273.1 GCA_903831155.1 uncultured Planctomycetaceae bacterium
ACCTGTCACATGTCCGTCAAATCCATCAACGATTTGGTCCGCAGTATGGGAGTTGTCGTGGCTCTCGCCATTGCGGCTCAAGCCGTTTCTGCTGCAGTCTTTGTTCCGCCGACTGCGACGGGCACCACTCCGAGCGGTCTCCAGTGGTCCACGGTGGCGACCGGCTCGTCGCTCCCCGTGCGGTCCACGACTGTGGCGGCAGACGGACGCCCTGGGGCGGTTGTGTACTGGAACACCACGACCGGCCTTCTGCAGCTTGATCCCAAGGGGTGGGATCTCAATGCCGTCATCATTTCGTACTCGCCGACCACGGCGTCGATCCTGAGCACCACTCCCGGGCCCTTCTCGTACGCGACGGGCACTGGTGCCAATGCCCTTTCCGGTGCCACTGGACTCGCAAATCAAAAAACATTCCCGGCCGCCTCTTCGGCAGGTGATCTGCCACCGACGACGTATCCGGCCCGGATCGGCATCACCGGAAATCTTCCCGGAACTCAGTTCGGAACCGTTTTCACTAGCACGGGTGATGTCGGAAACATCGCCTCGACGGGCACTGGTGGCTATTGGAATCAGCCGTGGGCGTTTCCTTCGGATCTCATCAGTTCGGCAAGTTCCGCGACGATGACGATGTCGGATTGGAGGACCTACGATCTGGCGAGCAACGCCAATGCCAATATTCTCGGCTACGGCAGTCAGCAGGCCGTGTTTCAGTACGGCATTAACGGGGTTGTCGGCAATCAGATGGGAGCCGTGATCCCGGTTTCGGGTGCGCCAACTCCGACGACACTGACGTGGTATGGCAACGGCTCGACCGCCGGCGGAAGCGGCAACTGGACCACAACCGGCAATACGTGGTTTGACGGTTCGAGCGTTCGGTCGTGGGTGCCGGGGGCAACGGCTATTTTTAGCGGCTCCTCCGGCGGTACCGTCACGCTTGGGGAGGCCGTCTCTGCCAACAACGGTTTGCAGTTTACGACGTCCGGTTACACGCTTTCGGGTGCCGCCCTCACGCTCGGCGGCTCGACGTCCAACTCGGTGCAGGTCGCGACCGGTGCCACGGCGACGATCTCGGCCCCGATCTCGGGCAGCACGGGGCTTGTGAAGACCGGGGCGGGGACGCTGGCTCTCGGTGGCAACAACACCTTCACGGGCGCGACGACCGTTCAGTCGGGCACGCTCCAGATTTCGAGCAACGATGCCGTGGCGACGAGCGCCGTTACCGTTCCGGCTGGCTCGGGGCTCAAGATCGATTCGGGCCTGACGGTGAAGTCTCCGAACATTACGATTGCTGGGGCACTTTCTGCGTCTGGTGTCACGCTGGTAGTGAACGGAACGAGTGGCATTGCCCAACTGGTGTTCTCGGGCACTCCGGCCACCGTGACCGGCGCGCCGAACTTGGCCGTGAGCGGAGGTGGTGTGGTGTCGCTGCCAGCAGTTGGTCGGCAGACGATCGCCGTCACTTCGCTTTCGGTTGATGCAGCGACGGGTGGCAAAATCGACATCGGTCAGGGGCGAATCGACGTTGCTGTCGGTGGCATCACTGAGGCCGATCTTCGTGCCGATCTTATCGCGGGCCGCTCTGGCGGCACGTTTTCTGGCACGACCGGCATCATGACGACTGGCGGTAAGGCCTCGGTTACGAGCTCGAATCCCGCCGTGGGTTACCGTGTGCTTCCCTCCGGTGCGGCCGTTGTGGCGTGGGCAGGCTTTGGTGATACCAATCTGGACGGCCAAGTGAATTCCCTCGATGTCAGCATTATCAACACCGGCGCTAGGTATAACGCTGGGGCGCCAGCGACCTGGTCACAAGGTGATTTTAACTACTCGAATACCTTCAACTCACTTGACATCTCGTTGATGAACTCCGCTGCCCTCTACCAAAAGGGG
>CAIKWU010000274.1 GCA_903831155.1 uncultured Planctomycetaceae bacterium
AATGTTTCCCGGCTCGACCGAGGCCTGGCCACGCTGGCCGAGGCCCAGGGCCGCACGGAAGCCAGGGTCGAGCAGCTTGCCGAGGCACAGACGCGCACGGAAGCCAGGGTGGAGCAGCTTGCCGAGGCCCAATCGCGAACGGAAGCCCGGCTCGAAGCGCTCTGCGGTGATGTGTCGCAGCTCGCGGCGGCTCAGCGGGTGACCGAGCAGACCGTCGCCAAGCTTGTGGATTCCCAGGGCCAGATGCAGGTTGCCATTCAGCGGCTCACGATCCGCACCGACTCCGTCGTGGGCCGCACGCTCGAGCTGCAGTTTCGTGACCGGATCGCCTCGTACCTCGGGCTCTTTATGCGTCGCTGCCGCTTGGTCGACCCAGCGCAACTCGTGGATGTCCTGGAGCCGCATCTCGACCACCGTGAACTCGCCGACGTGATCCGGGCCGACGCGATCGCCACCGGCCTGATCGAGGGCAAGCCGAGTCACGTGGTCGTCGAGGTTTCTGCCGCTGCCGACGTGGACGACATCGAGCGAGCCCGGCGACGGGCCGGCTTGCTGCGTCGGGCCGGGCTCGATGCGGTGGCGATCGTGGCCTGCGAGATGATCTCGCCCGAGAGCACTGCCTTCGCAAAGCAGGCCAACGTGCTCGTTTGGCTGGACGGACGAATGCTCGAGAGCGGCGAGGCGGCCTGACAGGGATCGTGATCGAGCCTCAGGCCGAGGCGGGCCGCGGCCGTACGCCTCATACGAGCCAAACGCGATGCTCGCGCGCCCCTGTGGAAAAGCCCAACGCTGTGAGGCGTGGGGCGCGAGGCGTGGGGCGAACCGCTGCAAGACGTTGTGTCCTGCGTGGTGAGCCCGCGGCCTCACGGCCGGTCGGCTTTCACTGCCCCGCACTCGAGCCCGAGGATCAGTGGTGATCCGTAATCCGGTGTGACGCTTTCCGGGCGGGCCTCACGGCCGATTGACGCGGGCGGGTGCTGGTGGGGCGGCGTCTCTGGAGAGTTTGGCGCCGTCGGCCAGCAGCCGCTCGCGGAGCTTCTCGTATGGGACATCCTGCACGGCGGAGCCGGCCTCGATCGCGAACGCCGCGGCCGTGCCGGCCGCCTGCCCGAGCGCCATATACACCGGCTCCATTCGCAGCGAGCCGTAGGCGGCGTGCGAGGCGCTCACGCACGTGGGCACGAGCAGGTTCGTGCACTCCTCCCGCTTCGGCCGGATCGCCCGCCAGGAGATGCCGTAGGGCTTCGGCGGCACCAGCCAGAACACGCCCTCGCGGTGCACGTGCCCCTGCTCGTTCACGAAGTACTGCACGGCGTGGGAGTCGAGTCCGAACGATCCGAGGGCCACGGGATCCTCGCAGGGTGCCTTTCCCATGCACACCGGCTGGGTGACGACCGCATCGGAGAGCATCCGCCGGCCCTCGCGAACGTAGAGCTGCGGCGAGAATCCTCCTTTGGCAGGGAACTCGTCCTTGCACCAGCCGTGCCGCGACACCACCTCACGGATCGACTCGGGCACGCGGGGGTGGGAGGCGAGCGTCCACATCACGCCCTTGGCGTAGAGGGCGTGCACCGCCGCGATCCGCGCCCGCTCGGCGTGGTTCGCCTCGGGATAGCCCCAGTTCGCCCCGGGCAGGTCGGTGCCCACGGCGTGCATGCTGTTCCAGTCGAACTTCCGGTTGGGCAGCTTGTGGATCAGGATCGGCAGGCGGACATCGCCCGACTCGAAGACCCGGATCAGCAACTCGTGGTCGAGTTCGCGGTAGCCCTCGGGCTTCTCGAACGGGACCCGGTTCGCCGGCTCGTCGGTTACGCAGAGCCGGTAGTTGTAGGCCTGGAGTCCGTCGTCGCCCGTCCCGTTAGAAAACGTGGCGAAGTCGACCTTCTTCACCCATGGCAGCAGGCCGCTCGCCGGCTCGCCGGCCGTCACGTAGGGATCGACGGCGGTGGTGAAGTGGTCCTTGTCGCCCTGCGTGTAGTGCGGCCGCGGCTTGCGGTCGCCGCGGCGGATCCCCGCGAGTGACTCGCCGTATTCCGATTCGGGCTCGCGGCCGACCGTGTAGGAGACGCCGGCCTTTGCCATCACGTCGCCCTCGAAGCTGGCGTCGATGAACACCCGGCCGCGAAACATCCTGCCCGACTCGCTGCGGATCGACTCGATCCGGCCGTCCTTCTTCACGATCCCCGCCGCCAGATCGAGCGGCTCGTTGGTGATCACCTCGACCCCGGCCTCGCGGAGCCAGGCATCGAACACGGCACGGGCAACCTTCGGCTCGAAGTGGAACACCCGGTCGTCCGAGCCGAAGGCCGCCCGCTCCTCGGGACCGTACGACCGGCCCACTCGCGAATAGAACTCGGAGGCGACGCCGCCGATCGACCAGGCCTTGCCGACATCGCTGCTCGACAGGCCTCCGGTCGTCATCCCACCGACGTGGTCGGAGGCCTCCACGACGACGGCGCTGTGCCCCATGCGGGCGGACTGGATCGCGGCGGCGAGCCCCGTGGCCGTGGCTCCGTAGACGACGACGTCGGCCTCGACGTCGGCTGGCAGGGCCGGCTGGCCGGCCAGCGTCGCCGCAACCATGGCGGCGACCGCGAGCGAGACACTGCGGACACGCATCGGCGGCCTCACTTGCCGGAGAGCGAGATCTCGAGCGGCGGCATGCCGGCTTTGATCTCGACGGTGACGCCGCTGGTGTCGAAGCGGTTGTAGCGCTCGGGAATCAGGCTGGGCCCCCAGGCCTGCTCGCCCCCCGGGGGCGTGATGTCCTTGCGGCAGAAGACCCGCACCGTCGCCGTGCCGACGATCGCGCCGTCGCCCGGCTTGAAGGTGCTGAGCTGGAACGTTCCGTCGGGGCCGATCTTGGCCTGCGCCGCCGGCCCGGCGACGGGCTGCACCATGATCGCACCGGTTTCCAGCGGCTTGCCATTGAAGGTGACCCGGCCCGATGCCGGCACCAGCGTGGGGCCGCGATTGCATCCCGCCGAGATGAGGCAGGCGAGCAGGATGACGAGGAAAGAGCGGGCCATGGTTGGGCTCGTGCGTCGGGGGCGGGAGTGGCTACTGGGCTGAGGACGCCTCGCCGCCGGAGGCGGTGGCGAGCGCCTTGTAGACGGCGATCGCAATCGAGTCGTCGATCGCGCGGACGCTCGCGTCCCCGAAGGCCGAGAGAATCATGCCCTTGTGGAAACTACTGAAGGGGAGTTCGTTGAACTGCACGCCACCCACGTCTCGCATCACGACCTGGTTGGGTGAGAGATCGACCGTCTTGGCAGTGTAGAGACCACGCTGGCCGTTGTTCGAGAGCAGCCACGGCCGCACGTTCCCGGGCGCGGCAGAGGGGGTTCCGTTGACGGTGTCGCGGTGCACGAACTCCGACACGAACATCGTGTTCGACAGCCCGTCGAGGACTTCACGGAACCGGATCGAGGCGGACGCGAAGGCTTCCCTCGCGTCGTTGCCCTCGCCGGACAGCACGAGGCCGTTGTTCGGCAGGTCACCCTGGCTGCTCGTGACCAGCTTCGGGTTGGGGGTGACGTGCGCCCCGTTCGAGCCCTGGTACGTGGCGATGGCGCCGTTCATGTAGGCCTGGGCTTGGTCGCGGAAGACCTGCGGGTCGGTCCACGACGGGCAGATGTAGGCGGGCACCAAGGAGTATCGCGCGGTCGTATCCGTGGCCGTCGGCTGGTAGATCGCCAGGGAGTTGTAGAGCGTCTGCTGCTCGATGAACGGCAGGAGGTGGGTGAAGAGCCCGTGGTAGGCGTTCGATGCGTTGCGCCGCTGCGGGGCACCCGGTGGAAGCCGCTCCTTCTGGGAACTGGCGTAGGTGTGCATTCCCAGCCCGAGTTGCTTGAGATTGTTGGTGCAGCTTGCCCGCCGGGCCGACTCCCGTGCCGCCTGCACGGCCGGAAGCAGCAGGCCGATGAGCGTGGCGATGATCGCGATCACCACGAGCAGCTCGACGAGGGTGAATGCCGGGCGTTGGCGTGAGCCACGGGCCGACTGCAGATTCCGGAGTTGGCGGGGCATGTCTCGCATGGTTATGGCTGCTGGAGTGGCGGTTAGGGCCCGGCTGCGACGACGTGGCACGAGAAGAAGTCAGGCAGCCCCCAAGGCGGCAGTAGTGATGACCCTACTGGCTTCGGCAGAGGCCCGTCATCGTCCGAAAGGGCATGCCTCACTCGACCCCGAGGGTTAAGGTATGTGAAAAAGCGGCGGAATGTGCTGCGGTGAACTGCGGTGCGGCAGCTGGCTTGCAGGCAGGTGCCCGCCCGACACGTCCACGGGCATTCCTCGACGGGGGCCGCGATACACTAGCGGGATTCCGGGGAAGGAGGCTGAATCCGTGACGCGAACCGCAGTGGCCTGGATCGCCCTCGTGGCCTGCTCAGTGGGTGTGGCGAGGGTCGTCGCCGGCGAGCCGCCCGCGATCGTGCGTGAGGCGAGGACTGTGCGGGGCTGGACGGTGCTCGTGCACCGCGACCTGCTCGACAGCGACGCCGCCGCGACGACCGCGCGGGCCCTCGAACTCCTCGACGCCCAACTCGACGAGATCGAACGGGTGGTGCCCGCCGCCGCCGTCGCGAAGCTCCGCGAGGTGCCGCTCTACCTGTCGCCCGAATACGAGGGCGTGCCGCCGCGGGCCGAGTATCACCCCGATCCCGGCTGGCTTCGCGAGCACGGCCGCGACCCCGCGATGGCCCGGGCCGTCGAGTTCACCAACGTGCGGATCTTCGCCCAGGAGACCGACCGCATGCCCAACTTCGTGCTCCATGAGTTGGCGCACGCCTACCACCATCGGGTGCTGCCCGACGGGTTCGGCAATGCCGACCTCGAGGCGGCGCATGCCCGGGCCGCTGCGAGCGGCCGCTACGACGCCGTCGAGCGGCGAAGCGGCTCCGGGAAGCCGGTGAAGACCGAGCGGGCCTACGCCCTGACCACACCGCAGGAGTTTTTCGCCGAGACGACCGAGGCGTTTTTCAGCCGGAACGACTTCTTTCCCTTCACGAAAGCCGACCTCGCGAGGCACGATCCCGAGACGACGGCCCTGCTTGCCACGCTCTGGGGCGTCGTGGACGCGCCGGCCGCAGGGACTCGGCCCAACGTCGTGATCCTCTACGCCGACGACATGGGCTACGGCGATCTCGGGGCCAACAATCCCGCGTCGAAGATCCCCACGCCCCACCTCGACCGGCTCGCCGCCGAGGGGATGCGGTTCACCGACGCCCACAGCTCGTCGGGCATCTGCTCGCCGTCGCGCTACGCGCTGCTCACCGGCCGGCACCACTGGCGGGATTTCCACGGGATCGTCAACTCGCTCGGGCCCTCGGTCTTCAAGCCGGGGCAGCTCACGCTGCCGGCGATGCTCCGCGACCACGGGTATGCCACGGCCTGCGTCGGCAAGTGGCACCTCGGCTGGGACTGGAACGCGATCCGCCGGCCGGGCACGCCGCCAAAGTCGATCGAGCACGGCGACTTCGACTGGACCAGGCCGATTCCCGACGGCCCGCTCGCCCACGGCTTCGACACCTACTTCGGCGACGACGTGATCAACTTCCCGCCGTACGCATGGATCGAGAACGACCGCGTGGTCGATGCCCCCGACGCCACGCTCGACAAGCCCGCCGGCCAGCCGAAGGAGGGCGAGTGGGAATGCAGGCCGGGCCCCGCGCGGAGCGACTGGGATTTCTACCGCGTGCTCCCCACCCTCACCGAGCGGGCCGAGGCCTTCGTCCGCTCCCGGCAGGGCAACCCCCAGCCGTTCCTCCTCTATTTCCCGCTGCCGTCGCCGCACGCGCCGATCATCCCCAACGACGAGTTCGACGGCCGGTCGCAGGCCGGGCCGTTCGGCGACTTCGTGGCCCAGACCGACGACGCCTGCGGCCGCGTGCTCGCCGTGCTCCGCGAGACGGGGCTCGACGCGAACACGATCGTGGTGTTCACGGCCGACAACGGCGCCGAGGTCTACGCCTACGCCCGCGACACCGCCTTCGACCACTGGTCGTCGGGGCCGTTCCGCGGCATCAAGCGGGACCTCTACGAGGGCGGGCACCACGTGCCCTTCCTGCTCAAGTGGCCGGGCGTGACGAAGCCGGGCGCCGTGTCGGACGCGCTCGTTTCGCAGGTCGACCTGATGGCCACGCTCGCCGACGCGGTGGGCTACGTGCTGCCGGCCGACGCTGCGGCCGACTCGCACGATCTGCTTCCCTGGCTCACCGGCAGGGTGGCCGAGCCGCCCCGCACCACGATCGTCCATAACACCAATCAAAAGCAGTATGCAATCCGCCATGGCGACTGGCTCCTCGTCGATGGTGAGACGGGAGTGATGGAGCCGAAGAAGCGGTCGGCCCCCGATGCCTGGAACGCGAAGCACGGCTACCCTCCCGACGATGGCCAGCCCGTCGAGCTCTACGACCTGAAGAAGGACGTCGGCCAGCGGCAGAACCTCGCCGCCGCGCAGCCGGAGCAGGTGGCCGAGCTTCGCGGCCTGCTGAAGCGGACCCGCGAGACGGAGCGGTCGGCACCGGCCGCGGATGAGCGGCATGAGCCGGCGGCTGCCCCGGCCGCGGCCGGGGCGGTGAAGGTCTACATCATGATGGGGCAGTCCAACATGGTGGGGTTTGGTGCCGTGGGCCCGGAGGAGACGCCGGGCACGCTCGCGCACGTGGTGAAGGAGGAGGGCAGGTTTCCGCACGTGCTCGCCGCGGGCGGCGACTGGAAGGTCCGCGACGACGTGTGGTGCGTGCAGGTCACGGCGGGCAACCGGAAGGGCTGGCTCGAGCCGGGTTTCGGAGCCCGGCCGCAGTTCATCGGGCCGGAGTTCGGCTTCGGCCACGTGATCGGCGACGTGCACGACGAGCCGGTGCTCCTCATCAAGGCCTCGCAGGGCAACCGCAGCCTCGGCTGGGACATCCTGCCCCCGGGCAGCGAGCGATACACGGTGGATGGCCGGACCTACGCCGGCTACAAGGACACGCCCGACTCGTGGATCGAGGGCCAGCCGAAGAAGGAGGTCGACTGGTACGCGGGCAAGCAGTACGACGACTTCGTCCGCGACACCCGCCACGTGCTCGACAACCTCGACGAGTTTTTTCCCGCCGCGAAGGGGCGGCGGCCGGAGATCGCGGGCTTCGTCTGGTGGCAGGGGCACAAGGATCAGAACCCCGTGCATGCCGCGCGGTACGAGCAGAACCTCGTCCGCCTCATCAAGGAGCTGCGGAAGGAGTTCGCGGCCCCCGACGCCCCCTTCGTGCTGGCGACGATCGCCTTCGGCGGCGACAAGCTCGCCGGCCCAGGCCTCGAGGTGGCGGAGGCGCAGCTCGCCGTGAGCGGCGAGACGGGAAAGCACCCCGAGTTCGCCGGGAACGTGAAGGCGGTCGACGCGCGGCCGTTCTGGCGGGAGCCGGCGGTGTCGCCTGCCCCGCGGCAGGGGCACCACTACCACCACAACGCCGACACGTATCTCTCGGTGGGCGACGCGCTCGGCCACGCGATGACCGAGTTGGTTCGTGGGGCCAAATGATGCTCGTGAGCATCTTCAACGACGTGATCGGCCCGGTGATGCGGGGCCCGTCGAGTTCGCACTGCGCCGCCGCTCTGCGGATCGGCCGGCTCGCCCGCGATCTCGTCGGCGGGACACCCGACGACGTGCTCGTGGAGTTTGACCGGGCCGGTTCGCTCCCCACCACGCATGAGTCGCAGGGCTCCGACATGGGGTTCTTCGGCGGCCTGCTCGGATGGGACGCGGCCGATCCGCGGCTGCCGGGCTCGCCCGAGGCGATCCGTGCGGCGGGCACGCGACTGCGGATCGAGACCGTGGATGCCGGCGACCCGCATCCCAACACCTACCGGCTCACGCTTACCCGCGCCGGCCGCACGCACACGCTCCGCGCGATCTCCACCGGTGGCGGGATGATCGAGGTGGTGGACATCGACGGCTGGAGCCTGTCGCTGCACGGCGACTGCCACGAGACGCTCGTGGCCGCGGCGTCGCGGGAGCTTGCCGCCGGGATCGTGGCGCGGCTCCAGGCCCGCGGCGACGGGCTCGTCGACCACGCCACGGTGCTCGACTCGGCGGCCGGTTCGCTCGTGAGGGTCCAGTCGTCGCTGCCGCTGCCTGCCGACGTGGTCGCGGCGGACGGTCCGGCGTGCCGCGTGCACGCGCTCGCTCCGGTGCTGCCCGTCCTCTCCCGCCGCGGCACGACCGTGCCGTTCTCCTCGGCCAGCGAACTCCTCGCCGCCGACGCCGGCCGGGGCCTGCCGCTCTGGCGGCATGCGGTCGCCTATGAAATGGAGCGGGGCGGGCTGGCGGAGCGGGAGGTTATCGACCGCATGCTCGGGATCGTGCGGCTCCTGCGGGCGTCGATCGCCGAGGGCATCGCCGGGACCGCGTACGACGACCGCGTGCTCCCCGCCCAGACGCCGGCCTTCGCGGCGGCGCTCGCGGCTGGCCGGCTGGTGGGGGGCGGCTCGCTGAATCGCGTCGTGCTGGCGACGTCGGCGCTCATGGAGGTGAAGAGTTCGATGGGCGTGATCGTGGCGGCACCGACGGCGGGGGCCTGTGCCGCGTTGCCGGCGGCCGTGATCACGCTCGCGGAGGATCTCGGACTCGACGAGGAGGCGATGGCCCGGGCGATGCTCGCGGCGGGCCTCGTGGGCGTGTTCATCTGCACGCCCTGGTCCTTCGCGGCCGAGGTGGGGGGCTGCCAGGCCGAAGGGGGCTCGGCGGCCGCGATGGCGGCCGCGGCGATCGTGACGCTCGCCGGCGGCACGCTCCGCGAGTCACTCGCCGCCGCGTCGCTTGCGATGCAGAGCGTGATCGGCCTGATCTGCGACCCCGTGGCCAACCGCGTGGAGGTGCCCTGCCTCGGGAAGAACGTGATGGCGGCGGCCAATGCGCTGGCCTGCGCCAACATGGCGCTGGCCGGCTTCGCGGAGGTGATCCCGTTCGACGAAGTGGTGGCCACGGCGAAGCGGGTGGCGGAGCAGATGCCCCGCGAACTCCGCTGCACGGCACTCGGCGGGCTCTCGATCACGCCCGCGTCGCTCGCCATCGAGCAGAGGCTCGCGGAACGGAAGGCCGCCGCGTGCGGCGGGGGCCGCTGCGGCTGCGGGTGAGCGGTCAGCGCCGCGGAATCGGTTCCGCGTCCGGCTTGTCGGCCGTCTGCACGGCCGTCTTCGCGGCGAGCGCCGCGGCAACCACGTCGCGGAGCGACGCATCCCACCAGCGGTCGAGCGCCGAGGGGAGGGCCGCCACGGCGGCGTCCTCCGAGTCGCAGGCCTGCAGTTCGTGGACGATCGGCACCAGGGCCTCGGGGTCGCGGAGCCAGGCGACTCCGGCCGCCCGTGCCTCGTCGTCGTCGAGGGAGCGGAGGAGCGACACGCCGCAGCGGTCGAGGCCGCAGTCGCGGAGGATCGCCAGTGCCGCATCGCAGTCGGCGTGGAACGCGGCGGTCGAGAGCCGCGACTGGCCCTGCCGCGCGAAGGAGATCGACATCGACGGGATCGGGATCACGTTCGCCGCTACGAGGTGGGCGAGGGGGCCGTGGCCCGGTGCCGCCATGAACGAGGTGACCTCCCAGAGCGCGCCGGTCGTGTCGTGGCGGGCCGCGAGCGCGGCGATGCGGATCAGGCCGCTGGGCCAGGCGCCGCTTCCGCAGGCGCGGTCGAGCCACCGCCACGCGTGGGCGGCGCCGGCGGCCGCCACGGCCATCATCGGGTCGGTCGGCGCGGCGTCCCGCTCCGCGGCCGGGATCGGCGGCAGGGCCGAGGCATCGTCGTCGGCGGCCTGCGCGAGGGCGGCCGCCACGCGGCGGTCGGCCACGTCGAACCCGCCGCGGGCCGTCGTCTCGCGCACGTTCCTCGCGACCGCGGCCACGACCGGCAGCCAGTCGGCGAGCTGCGACCGCACGCCGGTTGCGGCGGCGAGCCGGTCGATCGTCAGTCCGAGCGCATCGGAGGTCAGAAACTCCACGGCGGATGAGACGGGGTGATCCTCGCGCCACGCGTCGGCACCGGAGGCGGCCTGCAGGGCTGCGACCGCGGTGGCCAGTCGGCCGGGACCGGCAGCGACGTCGATCCGGCCCTCGCCGCTCGTGACACACAGCAGCCGGCCCGACGACGACTCGATGTGCACCGCGGCGCCGTCGCACTCGATCATGAGCACGTCGCCCTCCCACCGCGTGGCGGCCGGGGGTTCGTGGAGCAGCGAGAGGCAGGCCGCCGGCTCGATGCGGGCGGTCAGTGCCACGGCGGCCGTCGCATCCCGGGGCCGCGATTCGAGGGCGGCAGCGGCGGTAAGGTTCCGCGGATGGCGGTGCCGACCCGCCTCGACCTCGTCGCCGATCGTGAAGGCGACGTCGATCACGGCCCTCGTCCGGATCGGCAGCGGAAACTCGAACCGCCCGTCGCCGCGCGGGAGGAGGCAGCCGAGCCCGCCGCCGCTGGCCGAGAGGCCGCAGGCGTCGTCGGTGCCGGGCAGCGCGGTGAGGAGCACGCCCTCGCGTGTCGAGACGATCAGCGATCCGATCGGCGAGTCGTCGCTGCCGCGGGTCCAGGTGGCGACCAGATCGTCGTCGTCGGCGAGCGTGGTGAGGATCCACGACCGGCAGCGGAGCACAGCCTCCTCCTCGCGGGAGAGCGGCTGGCCCAGCGGCGGCACGGGCGGGTAGGCGGCGAGGTCGAAGATCGCCACGATGCCGGCCACGCCGTCGGGGCCGGGCTTCAGCTCGCGGAACTTCACCTCGTGACGCAGGAATCGGCCCGACGCTCGCAGGGCCTCCCGCCAGGCGAGCCGATCGTGCTCGGTGACGGTGGACCCGATCTCGATGCCGAGCGACTCGACGAGGGTCGCCGCATTCGTGCGGGACGCAGGGGCGACCTCGATCTCCCGCAGCACGGCAGGGGGCGGCAGGTCGACGAAGGCGATCGTGAGCACGGCGCCGTCGTCGCCGGCCGCGATCGTCGCGTCGCAGCGGGGCCCGGTGGCCTGCGGCCTCTCCACGCCCCTCGCGGCGGCGAAGTGACCGTGGTCGCGGAGGAAGCGGGCGACTGCCGCGCGGACCGCGCGGAGGTGGTGCGTGTCGCAGGGGGCGGGCTGGCCCCGGCTCCAGAGCGGCGGAGCGAGCTTCGCGGCCTGGCCGCGGTGATCGACCCAGCGGACGCCGCTCCAGCCGTCGCCCGAATCGGTGGCCTGCGGGACGGCGTCGGCCGGCGGCCGCGGCGACTTGAGCCACTTGCGGAGGTCTTCGGCCTGCTCGTCGGGAAGGCCGGTGATCTCGATGCCCGCCGAGAGGAGCCGCGATCCCGGCACCACGTCGATCACCACGCGTTCGCCGCCGTCCCCCGCCTCGGCCGTGGCGGCGGCCTTCGCCTCGGGGTAGCCGGCGTGCTGCAGGGCGAGCGTGACCTTCTCAGCGACGGCGGCCAGAAACGCCTTTCGCGTCGTCAGCGGGCTGGTGAGCAGGAGCAGGCTGTCGTCATTGGCGAGCGATCTCGCCAGAAGTTCCGGCCTCGGATCATCGACGCCGCGGACCACGAACTCCCGCGCGGCGACGGTCGCCGCCGAGAGGATGACCAGCAGAACGAGGGTGCCGCGTGCGATGCCGCGCATGTGCCTTGCCGCGGGGAGACGGAACGTGAGGGCGGCGAGAATAGCGGTCCCCATCCGGGGCGCAAATGCCGAAAATCACGTCGCCGCCGGGCGTGGCCCGTCGTCCGCCGGGTCAGTCGGCCGCGTCGAGCAACCGGTCGGCGGCGAAGCGGGCCAAGCGAATCGTTTCGGAGGAACCCTTGTCGCCGGCTTCGTAAAGGCAGGCGATCCGGCCGTCGGCGAGCACCGCGAGATCGGAATAGGCCGCCGGCCCCTCGTGCAGCAGGAGCGAGACCGGCCAGGTGCGGCCGTCGTCGAAGCTGCCGCGGACCGTCATTCGCTCCCGCTTCGACTGGCTGGCGGGATTGCTGAACAGGAGCACGCCCGGCGCGTCTCCCTCCGGCCAGCGGAGCCGGTCGATGGCGGCCTGGCAGACCGGTTCGATGAGCGCGTCGTCGAACCCCTGGTCGCGCCAGGTCTCGCCGCCGTCGTCGCTGAAGGCGACCTGCCGCACTTTCTTGGCCCGGTCGTAGTTCCGCATGGTGAGCAGGAGCCTGCCGTCCGCCAGTTCCACCACGGCGCATTCGTTCACGCCGCGCTTCGGCGCCATGCCGCCGAGCCTCCAGGTCGCTCCATGGTCGTCGGAGACGATTGCGTGCGAGCCGTATTCCCTGGAGTCGGCATGGCTGTGGTCGCAGGGGACGACGAGTCGGCCGGCGTGGGGGCCGCGGCTGAGCTGGATCGCGCCGCCGGGGCCGGTGGCGTACCATCGCCATTCGGGCCGCTTCGTGGCCGCGGTCACGTCGCGGGGCTTCTCCCAGGTGAGGCCGTCGTCGCGGGAGCAGGTCATGAACACCCTCCGGGTGTCGCGGCTCGTGCCGGCCATGATGGCCTTCTCGTGGTCGTCGCCGCGGTTCCACGTCATGGGCAGCCAGATCACGCCGGTGTCGCGATCCACCACGGGGCAGGGATTGCCGCAGGTGTTGTCGCCGTCGCTCCAGACGATCTGCGGCTCGCTCCAGGTGTCGCCGGAGTCGGTCGAGCGGCGGACGAGGAGATCGATTCGGCCGGCGTCCCCTGCCGACTTTCGGCGGCCCTCGGCGAAGGCGAGCACGGTGCCCTGTGGCGTGACCGCGAGCGCGGGAATGCGAAACGTGTGGTAGCTGCCCTGGCCGCTCGCATAGAGCGTGGTCTCGGGGAGTTGTTCACCGCGCGATGAGGACGCTGCGGCGAGGGCCACGACGAGCAGGACCGCACGTTGACGCACCATGGCGATCTCCTTTCGAGAGCAGTCTACGGGGAAGATGAACGCCCCGGATTCGCAGCGGGCGACGCCGCGGCCTCGTGCCCGGCCCGCCCGCCCACCCTGCCGGCGGTAGCGGATGCGCCGGACGGCGCTGCGGGAGTGCGGGGGCATCCGCTCCGCTGCCGATGTGCCCGTCGCCAGGGAGCCACGCGGGGTGATGTCGACGAGTGTCTTTTCGCCGGGATCGAGCGACGCGACCGTCCGGGCCGCGAACGGCGCGGAGGTGAAGGTGCCTGCCGGCTGGGTGCTCCTGCCGCCCGGCGACGCCGCGCTCACGCGGCGGGTCAAGGAGGCCGGCGATCACTGGGTGGTGCAGGAGCGGCGCGGCCGGAAGATCTTCTCGCGGGGCGTGTGGGCCCCCGCCGCCACGATCGAGCGGATCCGTGGCGACCTCGCGGCGGAGCGATCGACCGACGCCTATGCCAGGCGGCAGGTCTCGGCGGCGAAGCGACGGGATCGCGTCCAGACGGAATACGTGGGCGACTTCCGCGAGGCTGTGCTCGCGTTCCTCGCCTTCGATGGACGTCACGCCGGCCTCGCGAGGGCCCTCGCCGACGCGGTGACCGCCCACGCCACGCCGGTGGGCAGCGGCACGGTGGCCCGCACCGAGCGGATCCCGATCGAGCGGCGGGCCGAGGCTGCCGTGATCGCGTGGATGCGGCATCAGACGACGGCCTACGACTCGATGGCGATTCCACGCGTCAAGGGGCGGCGCCGTGAAGTCCGCCGGATGCTCGCGGCGCGGTCGAAGGAGTTGCTCGCCCACTACCGCCGCGGCGAGGCGGCGGCGGTCTCGTGTCCGCTGTTGCAGGCGCTCAACCCGCCGCGCGGGCGGTGAGGGCGGCGAGCGACGTGCGGGCGGCGAGCTCCCGCTGCGAGCGGCGGATCGCCTCCACGGCGGGCGAGCGGCGGCGGCCGTTGCGGTCGTGGAGCATGCCCTGGCCGAACTCCACGAGGCTCTCCGCGGAAATGTCCTCCGGCGGCCGGGCGAGCGCGTAGGTCGACTCCGCCGCCGCCACCTTGTGCACGAATCCCTCGGCGGCGAGCCTCTCGAGCACCTCCGCGGCGACGGGTTCCGGCAGGCCAGTCTCCTCGACGAGCGTGCTGATCGGCACGGCCCGGCCGGCCTCGAAGCCCTCGGCCACGACCTCCATCAGCACGAGCACCGACGTGGCGTCGAGGAGCGCTGACCGCGGGCGGAGCTGCTCCATCTCCTCCACCTGGTGCCGGCCGCCGAGCCGCTGCACGATCGCCGCGACCTCCACGCCGAAGAGGATGCAGACCCACATCGCGTAGGTCCAGAGCATGAGCACCGGCACGAAGCCGAGCGGGCCGTAGAGGTGGCTGAAAGAGAAGGCGTTGTTGATGTAGGCCGCGAGGCCGACCTTGCCGATGTGGAGCAGCACCGCCGACACGAACGCCCCGCCGATCGCCGACCGCCACGAGACCTGCGTGTTCGGCAGGAGCACGAAGGTGCCGAGGAGCATGAGTGTGATCAGGCCGATGCTCCAGATCACGCCGAGCACGTGGATCAGGCCTGCGCGGGCCTCGACGGAGGCGATCCAGGCCCCCACGTGGCTGTCGACGACGAACAGGAGCGCGATCCCGATCGGCCCCACGGTGAGCACCGTCCAGTAGATCGGCATTCTCCGCAGCCAGGACCTGCCCTGCGGCGCGCGGTAGATCGTGTTGAAGCAGTCCTCCACGGTCACGAGCATCGCGACGGCCGCGTAGATCATGCCCGCGAGCCCGAGCAGCCCGAGCGTTTCCAGGTCGATGGTGCCGAACTTGCGGATCATGTCCTCGAGCCACGTGCCCAGCGACACGCCCTCGCCCCCCGCGCCGTCCGCCGGCATCACCCGCAGGGCGTCGAGCCCCGCCGACTGCACGAGCTGGTGGACGAGCGACTGCAGCTTGTCCACCCCCTGCATGCCCTTGAAGAGCGCGGTGCTGACGATCGCCAGCGGCATCAGCGCGAAGAGCGTGTGGAACGCGAGCGCTGCGGCCATCTGCAAGGCGCGGTCCTCCTGGAGCCGGCGGCCACCGACGCGGGCGAGGTCGTACCAGAAGCGGGCCGTCGCCTGCCAGTGTGTGAGCTCCTCGCGGGGATGGTGGAGCACGCGGGCGATCCAGTCGGCGGCTTCACGGACGTAGCGGCGAATCATGGGGCGGCCTTCAGGCGGTGGGGACGACTCCGCCAACTCTACCAACCGCCGGGCCCGGCACGGGAGCAGGCTGCCGGCCCGGGTGCCCCCGGCGGGCGGGATCGGCTATCCTGCGGCGGC